>JADFMY010000026.1:0-2500 GCA_022563685.1 Pseudomonadota bacterium
CGCTACCTTAGGACCGTTATAGTTACGGCCGCCGTTTACCGGGGCTTCGATCAAGAGCTTCTCCGAAGATAACCCCATCAATTAACCTTCCGGCACCGGGCAGGCGTCACACCCTATACGTCCTCTTGCGAGTTTGCAGAGTGCTGTGTTTTTAGTAAACAGTCGCAGCCACCATTTTATTGCAACCTCCACCAGCTCACAGAGCAAGTCTGATCACCGGCAAAGGCGTACCTTCTCCCGAAGTTACGGTACCATTTTGCCTAGTTCCTTCACCCGAGTTCTCTCAAGCGCCTTAGGATTCTCACCCCACCCACCTGTGTTGGTTTAGAGTACGGCCACACATTACCTGAAGCTTAGAGGTTTTTCCTGGAAGCATGGCATCAACTACTTCGCTCCTAAAAGGTGCTCGTCATCACGTCTCAGCCTTAAGAGATCCCGGATTTACCTAAGATCTCAGCCTACACGCTTGAACAGGGACAACCAACGCCCTGATAGTTTAGCCTTCTCCGTCACCCCATCGCAGTAATGCGCGGTACAGGAATATTAACCTGTTTTCCATCGACTACGCCTTTCGGCCTCGCCTTAGGTACCGACTAACCCTGCGCCGATTAGCGTTGCGCAGGAAACCTTGGGTTTTCGGCGTGGGGGTTTTTCACCCCCATTATCGTTACTCATGTCAGCATTCGCACTTCTGATACCTCCAGCATGCCTTACAGCACACCTTCACAGGCTTACAGAACGCTCCTCTACCATGCCTAAAATCCGTAGAAATTAAGCATCCGCAGCTTCGGTACATAGCTTAGCCCCGGTAAATCTTCCGCGCAGGCCGACTTGACTAGTGAGCTATTACGCTTTCTTTAAAGGATGGCTGCTTCTAAGCCAACCTCCTAGCTGTCTATGCCTTCCCACATCGTTTTCCACTGAGCTATGATTTTGGGACCTTAGCTGGCGGTCTGGGTTGTTTCCCTTTCCACAACGGACCTTAGCACCCGCCGTGTGTCTCCCGCGATTGCACTTCTCGGTATTCGGAGTTTGCAATGGTTTGGTAAGCCGGGATGGCCCCCTAGCCATAACAGTGCTCTACCCCCGAGAGTGAGACGCGAGGCGCTACCTAAATAGCTTTCGAGGAGAACCAGCTATCTCCGGGCTTGATTAGCCTTTCACTCCGATCCACAGCTCATCCCCCCATTTTTCAACATAGGTGGGTTCGGTCCTCCAGTGCATGTTACTGCACCTTCAACCTGGCCATGGATAGATCGCCCGGTTTCGGGTCTACTCCCAGCGACTATGACGCCCTATTAAGACTCGGTTTCCCTACGCCTCCCCTAAACGGTTAAGCTTGCCACTGAGAAGTAAGTCGCTGACCCATTATACAAAAGGTACGCAGTCACAGCCATAATCCGAAGATCTGGGTCTGCTCCCACTGCTTGTACGCATACGGTTTCAGGTTCTATTTCACTCCCCTAACAGGGGTTCTTTTCGCCTTTCCCTCACGGTACTGGTTCACTATCGGTCGGTAGTTAGTATTTAGCCTTGGAGGATGGTCCCCCCATGTTCAGACAACGTTTCACGTGCGCCGTCCTACTCGAATAATCTATAAGAACCTTTCGCGTACGGGGCTATCACCCACTATGGCCACACTTTCCAGAGTGTTTCGCTAGATTAATATAGAGTTTAGGGCTGGTCCCCGTTCGCTCGCCGCTACTAAGGGAATCTCGGTTGATTTCTTTTCCTCCGGGTACTTAGATGTTTCAGTTCCCCGGGTTCGCCTCGTTAACCTATGTATTCAGTTAACGATACCCAGCAAGCTGGGTGGGTTTTCCCATTCGGAAATCCTCGGGTCAAAGCTTGTTTATCAGCTCGCCGGGGCTTATCGCAGATTACCACGTCCTTCATCGCCTTCTACCGCCTAGGCATTCACCGTATGCGCTTATTCACTTGACCATATAACCCCAAACAACCTCTCTGACTCGATCTTTTTCCCCGCCTCTGCGTTGTGCTCTTCGTCGCGGCGGTCACATACGGTTTGTATGCTCCCTTGCTCCTTATCGCACGTCTTGATGCGTGAAAAAATCTCTTCGCCAGACACAAATTAATGTGACTGATGAAAAATCTCGGCGCCAAAACAATAAATGTCTTGTAACCGAAAAATTTTATTCGTTAACGCCTTTTGTAAACATAAACGAACCAATTTCCTGCCAAACAACGATTAAACTACAAATACTATCGTTGCAGATACCCCCTTCGCTGATTGCTGGCTAAAGCAACTTCGCTTTGTTGGTACCTAAAGATATAAAGTTATATTGTCGCGCTGTACATGATGCAACATTATCAACATAACAAGAGAACTCAAAAAATTCTGTTATGTTGTTTTACTTCTTTATTACAGATTCAAATTTTTAAAGAACATCACTCCGAAGAGCGTCTGGTTAATGCCAGATCTGAATAATTCGCAAATCATTCAGATATGACATCTCCTGGAATTAACTATCATTTACCA
>JADFMY010000026.1:5000-19918 GCA_022563685.1 Pseudomonadota bacterium
GGGGAACGCCCGGTGCTTGCAGCCCTCTTTGGACTGTTTCGTTGCAATTTACAGACGCCCGCAATAGGGGCCGTTTCAGCAAACGAGGCGCGCATTATAAGCCCTTTTTGGGCCTCGTCAACGCCTAATTCAGCATTTATTTAAATAATTCCCGGCGCGTAGATTGGACGCCAAATAAACTTCGCCGGGCGACCTTGTTAACACCCA
Source organism: Pseudomonadota bacterium (assembly GCA_022563685.1). Lineage (GTDB taxonomy): Bacteria > Pseudomonadota > Gammaproteobacteria. The sequence goes on from JADFMY010000026.1 coordinate 5,208, forward strand.
TTTACGCTGGCGTTTTTCACTTCTATCAGGTACACACCGGAGCGCGCTAATTTAGCACCACGCGGGCAAATTTTCGCTTGCCTACCTGCGTAACCAGTTGTTGGCCCTTTTTGAGTTGAAGGTTTCTATCTTCTACCCTTTCACCGTCGATTTTGACCGCCCCCTGTTTGATCATGCGGAAACTCTCCGAAGTACTACTGGTGAGCCCGACCTGCTTGAGCATCGCGGCAATTCCTATGAAATCGCCTTCGAAAGATAAGTTAAACTCGGGCATTTCATCGGGAATGACACCCCTGGCAAATCGGGCGATGAAGTCCTGTTTCGCCTTTTCTGCGGCGGCCGTATTGTGGAATCGGGTAATTATTTCCTCGGCCAGCAGAAATTTTACGTCTCGCGGATTCTTGCCCACCTGCACTTCACTTTTAAAGGTCTCGATTTCGGTCATAGGGCGAAAACTCAGCAATTCAAAATAACGCCACATCAATTCGTCACTAATCGACATCAATTTGCCAAACATATCATCGGGCGAATCTTCGATGCCAATATAGTTGTTCAACGACTTGGACATTTTCTGAACGCCATCCAGACCCTCCAGGATTGGCATGGTGAGGATGACCTGTGGTTCCATGCCTTCCGATTTCTGCAATTCCCGGCCCATCAGCAGATTAAACTTCTGGTCGGTGCCACCTAGTTCGACATCGGCTTTCATCACCACCGAGTCGTATCCCTGAACCAGGGGATAAAGAAACTCATGAATCGAAATCGGCTGATTGTTTTTAAAGCGTTTGGAAAAGTCATCGCGCTCCAACATGCGCGCTACCGTGTGCTTCGAAGCCAGCCTGATCATGTCGGCGGAGTCCCGTTCTCCATGCCAGGTGGAATTGAAGCAAATTTCGGTTAAATCGGGATCCAGAATTTTGAATACCTGCTCCGTGTAGGTTTTCGCGTTTTGCTCAATTTCCTGCGGCGACAAGGGCGGGCGTGTTGCGGATTTACCACTCGGATCTCCGATCAAACCGGTAAAGTCACCAATCAGGAACATGACATGGTGGCCCAGTTCCTGAAACTGCCGCATTTTATTAATCAACACGGTATGACCCAGATGTAAATCAGCTGCGGTTGGATCGAATCCTGCCTTGATATTGAGCGGTTTTTTTCGCTTCAATTTCTCTTGCAATTCCGACTCAAGCAGTATTTCATCGACACCTCGTTTGATTTGCTGCATTGCATCTTCTACAGCATTCATGTTATACCTCTATCTGGAGTGATAATATTAAGTTTAACCAACAACTTACGCCGTTTTTTTAATGAATTTTCAAGATTTAGATTTTAAATCAGATCGCGCCGCTTTGGTCAGGCATCAACAGGTTTATCCGTCATCTTCTGGATTGCGGATGAAATTTCTGATCAAGCTGCTCCTGGTTGCTACCGCGATCATATTACTCGGTTTCAGCGCTTCCAGTTGGCAACCTGCTGCCAAAGGAGCGGATTCTACCCGCAAGTCATCTCGATTACACTACTCCCTCGAATTGCCAGAGCTAATCGATTCGATTTTGGACGATAGCGAAGCAGCACAGGCGCTTTCAGCAGCCGACGATAATGCCTGGGAAATAGTCACGATTAAGTCAGGTGACACGCTGGCTTCAATATTTTCCTCTGCCGGCATCCCTGCCGCTACTACGCACCAAATAGCCGGATTGAACGAGCACACTAAATCTCTTCGCTATATTAAACCCGGCCAGAAAATCCATTTGCTGCTCGATGACCAGAATCGGCTGCGCCAGATGAAGTATGTGCCGGATATCACCAAAACTCTGTCGGTAAGGCGCAACGAAGACCAGTCGTTCAGCAGCCAGATATTGAACTATCAACTCGATGCCTTCCCGGTATTCAGGGAAGGTGTGATCGAAACCTCGCTGTTTGAAGCTGCCGCGGAGGGTAATATTTCCGAAACCATCGTGATGGAACTGGCCAATATCTTTGGCTGGGATATCGATTTTTCACTCGATATACGGCGTGGCGATCGATTCGGGGTGGTCTACAACGAATTGTATAAAGATGGCGTGAAAATACGGGATGGACGGATCCTCGCTGCAGAATTCGTCAATAACGGAAGACTATACAAGGCTGTTTATTACACCGATCCAAAGGGTGATGGGGACTATTTCGACGAGTTTGGAAAAAGCATGCGCAAGGCATTTTTGCGCAGCCCGGTAAAGTTTGCTCGGGTTAGTTCACGTTTTAGTAACAAACGCTGGCATCCGGTACTCTCAAAATGGCGCTCTCACAAAGGCGTCGATTACGCCGCTGCCCGGGGTACGCCAGTGAGGGCTTCTGGCGATGGCAAGATTACCTTCGTCGGCACCAAAGGCGGTTACGGGCGCGCGATATTCATCCAGCACGGAGGTCGCTATACAACGGTTTATGGTCATTTAAATGGATATGCCCGTGGCGTTGTTCGAGGCAAGCGGGTCAAGCAGGGGCAAATTATCGGCTATGTAGGAAGTTCGGGCCTGGCGTCCGGGCCCCACCTGCATTACGAATTTCGCGTCAATGGCGTACACCGAAATCCACTGACGGTGAGCCTGCCTGAGGCTAAACCGGTACACCCTTCTTACCAGGAACACTTCAAACGAAATACTCGGGCTTATTTATCCATGCTCGAACTCATGGATACCACGCTGGCCGAAAACACCAGTTAATGCCGCACAATTCATCCAGTACGATCTATATCGGATTGATGTCTGGAACCAGTCTCGATGGGGTCGATATCGCTATCGTCGATTTTGCCTCACAGCCCCCAGCATTGATTCACTGTGCTACCAGTCCCTATGCAGAATCGCTCAGACAGCATATCCGGAACCTGACTCAGGATAATTCCGCCAGCATCGACGCACTATGCCAGCTGGATGTTGAGCTGGGCATTACTTATGCAGATATCGTCAATCGCTCGCTGGACGCAACCGGGCTAGAGCGCTCCCAAATCCGTGCTATCGGCAACCACGGCCAAACTATTCGGCACCGCCCCTCGGGTGACCTGCCCTATACCCTGCAGGTTGGAGATCCGAATATAATAGCGGCAAGAACCGGTATCTCTACAATCGCTGACTTCAGGCGCAGGGATGTCGCACTCGGTGGGCAAGGTGCACCCTTAGCGCCCGCTTTCCATAACTTCATGTTTCGCTCGGATAGCTGTGATCGAGCCATAATTAACATAGGGGGTATCGCCAATATAACCTGCTTACCTGCAAACCCTGATTCGGAGGTCGTTGGTTTCGATACCGGCCCAGGTAACACTTTGCTCGACTACTGGATAAACCAGCACCAGGGACTGGCACACGATGACCAAGGAAGCTGGGCGGCTTCAGGTTCTATTATCGAAGATTTACTGAATGAAATGCTAAGCAAGGAACGCTATTTCGAGCAATTACCCCCCAAAACGACCGGGACAGATTATTTTAGTCCGAACTGGTTAAACCCGTATTTGCAGACAGAATTTTCACCGCCAGACGTGCAGGCGACATTATTGGAATTAACCGCTGTATCTATCGCCAAAGGTCTCGCGCAATTAACCACCCCTCCGCAGGAATGCTATATCTGCGGCGGCGGCGTACATAACCATTTCTTACTGGAGCGCCTGGGGCAGGCTATACCAGGCTGTCCTGTGGATAGCACCGAGGCCCTGGGCATAGATCCCGACTATGTAGAAGCCTGGGCATTCGCCTGGCTTGCACAGCAAAGCATTAACCACCGGGCCGGTAATTTGCCCGCAGTGACACAGGCAAGATCCCCGGCGATACTCGGGGGCATTTATCCGGGGCATGATGCCGGCTAGGCTCGTTATTCAAAACACTCTCGGGCTATTATTGAAAATCATCCGATTTTATGTGACTTAATTAACAATAGGCTGGAACCGAATCGCGCATCTTCCTGTCTTTAGGCTATACTCGAAGCAATATTCGGTAATGCGAAATTTTTGAGGCTTATCCAATGAAATCGGCACGGAATATATTAATTTTATCGGTTCTGATCAATTCTTTCGCCGCTTCTGCGTGGGCCGATTTTGTTGGCCTGAACATCGGCGCCAGCCAGTGGACGCCCGATCTAACAGGATCTTTCAACAGCGGTACCACGAGCATCGATCTGGCCGGCGATCTGGGCCTCGGCGAGCCGTCGTCGTCGTCGTTTCAGTTGATTCTGGAACATCCTATACCCCTATTGCCCAATATCAAATACCAGCGTTTTGAGCTCGATTCTTCGGGCTCTAGAATCTTGAACAGAAATATTGACTTTAGTGGCACAAACTTCCTTTCTGGAGCGCAGATCACGTCCACATTCGATTTGTCCCACGATAACATCGTGTTGTACTACGAAATACTGGATAATTGGGTAAGTCTGGATTTTGGACTGGATTTGAAACGTTTCGATGGCGAAGTCGAACTCATCGACACTGCAAGCCCTGCTACTAATTCAAGAGTTATCATTGACGAAACCATTCCACTGCTCTACCTGTCTGCCCGATTCGATTTACCATTTAGCGGCTTTTACATCGGTGCCGATATCAACAGTATCAGTATCGGTGACAGCTCCGTAGAAGATTCCACCATCCTGCTAGGATACAAATCCGCCAGCGGGCTAGGACTCGAAGGCGGTATTAAAAAGTTTTCGCTCGAACTGAACGATGCTAATAATCTCAATACTAACCTGGAATACGAGGGTATCTATCTCAACGGATACATACAATTTTAAGGCAAGCATAAAAAAGGCAGGTCCATGACCTGCCTTTTTTGACTATTCTAACGCACAATCCTTACACCGAAAAAGAGGCTCCGCACCCACAGGTTGAGGTTGCGTTGGGATTTTTCACGACGAACATCGAGCCTTCCAGACCTTCGGTATAATCGACTTCGGAACCCGCCAGATATTGGTAACTCATCGGGTCAACGACGAGGCTAACACCCTGATTTTCTACTGTTTTATCACCATCTCTGGATTCTTCGTCGAGAGAGAAGGAGTACTGAAAACCAGAACAGCCACCGCCATATACCGATACCCGCAGTTTTAATTTTGGCTTCCCTTCTTCCTCGATTAATTTATTTACCTTGCGCGCAGCGGCATCCGAAAACTCAAGCACGGTATTGACCGCCGGGTTGAGCTTCGTTCCGAAATTTGCGTCGATCGTTATGTTCATTGGCTTTCTCGTGTCTCTCGATTTACCTTAGCCTTCCAGTGCGTGTTAGTCAACTATTCCTGGGACTAACACCCCGATATATGGTCATTATTCAGCCACTGGAGAGGCACTTTCTTCCCGCCTGGACGAATGGTCTTCCAGGGCCCGTTGCGGCTTCGCGTCAAGGGGTTGATGCACCAGGCCGCCATTCACCTCGGCGCCAATCGCCATTTCGAGCAAATTGTAATATACACTACCTTTTATTCTCGACCTGGGCGCCAGTTCTACTCGAGTTGAACCGTAGACATCACCTACAATTTCACCATTGAGCACCATATTAGGTACTTTTACCTCACCTTCGATGCGGCCGTATTCACTTAGAATCAATATCGCGGAACTGCCTTCTTCCGCTATTACGTTACCGTTAATTTTGCCATCAACATGCAGGCCCCCGGAAAATATCAAGTCACCGTTGATAACCGTGCCCTGACCAACCAGCGTATCAATACGCGCTGAACTGAATGCTTTCTTTTTTCCAAACATATTATATATCCTCGGGGATTAGTCTTGCCCATGAAATTGTTTCGGTGATAGATTTTACCTTTTTTGTCCTGGAATTGATGTTGATTTCCACTTCATAAGGAGTAAATTTTTCTGGAAATTCGATAACGCCCTGTAACACCTGAAAGTATCTAAACTCAAATTTGATGGCTTTTCCCGGATTATCAAGTTTAATGTCCTTTAAATACATTTCACGCATCTTGCCATCATCTTCACCCCGGATGGTTACCCTGACACTACCGCGCAATTTCCTGTTACTTTCTCCGCGTTTGGTTAAAACCAGCTTGTAATTGTGCTGGTTCCGATTGATTTTCTGCTTCACCTCGAATGACTGCAAATTGATGCCAAAGGCTGTATTTTTAGGAGAAACTATACCCTGGTAAAATACGAGTTCTTCCTTCTGCGCCAAAAGCTCCCGTTGCAGCTTCACCAGGGTCTGGTTTGCCAATAGGTATGCATTGTGTTCAATTCGGCTGCTCCCATCCAGGTGGGCATTTTTCTGTACCAGATTATGATTACGCGCCTCGAGTTCACTGATTCTGCTTAGCAGGGCTTCGCGTTCGAGCTGCGTACGTCGTAGCTCGTAAGACTGGTATTCTCTGCCGAAGCCGAAAAATACTCCCAGCAAAACCATAACGATGCCTATCTTCAGCCACATCTTCCACGGTTTGTAGTGTCGCACTTGAAATCCACGATGTAACTGGCTCATGGCATTATCTCCAACGCGTCCAGCCCTGTAGTCTCGTCCAGGCCTGACATCAAATTCATATTTTGAATCGCCTGCCCTGCCGCCCCCTTGACCAGGTTATCTATAACCGACAAAACCACATATTTATTGCTCTCGGGCAGGTAATGCACGGCGATACGGCAGTGGTTTGCACCTTTCACGCTACGCGTTTCCGGGTGCGAAGCGACGGGCATCACGTCTACGAAGGGTTCATTCGAGTAGTAGTCTTCGAATATCTGTTGCACTTTTTCACTTGAACCCTTTCCATCGGCATATACCGTAGCGTGGATTCCACGGATCATGGGCATCAGGTGCGGAGTAAATACCAGGTCCGCATCCTTATTCACGGTTTGCAAAATTTGCCTGATCTCGGGCAAGTGCCGATGACCATCCACCGCATAGGCTTTTACCGACTCGGTTACTTCACAAAATGCGGTAGCAGCACTGGCGCTTCTACCTGCGCCACTGACACCCGATTTGCAGTCGGCGATAATACTGGCCGGGTCGATCAAGTTCTGTTCCAGTAAAGGAAGCAATGCCAGGATAACCGAGGTAGGATAACAGCCAGGGTTGGCGACCAGGTCAGCCTCCCTGATAGCATCCCGATTGAGCTCAGGCAAACCATAAACAGCCTGATCCACTAAATCCGGGCAAGCATGGGTTACGCCATACCATTTTTCCCAGAGTCCAACATCTTTAATGCGAAAATCCGCCGCGAGGTCGATCACCTTGATGCCCGATGAGAGCAGGGCTTCGGCCTGTTCCATCGCGGTATTATTGGGGGTCGCAAAAAATACCAGGTCGCAATTTTGATAGGAATCGACTCCCGGTTCGTTGAAGCGCAATTCAGCCATGCCACGTAAATTGTGAAATACCTCCGCGACAGGCTTGCCCGCGTTAGAACGCGAAGTAATCACTTCGACATTGACCTGTGGGTGCGAGGACAGGATACGCAGAAGTTCGACTCCGGTATAGCCTGTACCGCCGACGATGCCGACATTTACCATTTTAAAACGAAACCCCTGTAGTTATAATGAGCGCCGCATTATACATAGTTCAATAGCCCAAACCATCGCCAAACATCAAAAAAGGAGGCGTGTCACTTGCCACAATCGGCAATAATTATCCAGCCTGCGCTCGATAGCTCTGGTAAAACCCAATGATCTGGGTCAAAGCACTACATTTTATATTCATCATCGCCTGGTTTGCGGGCCTGTTTTACCTCCCACGATTATTCGTCAATCATGCCATGGCCGAGGAGGAATCGGTAAGGAACAGGCTAGGCATAATGGAGAGCAAGCTATATCGATTTATCACGCCGTGGATGGTGTTAACACTGATTTTCGGCGCCTGGTTATTAGTCGATTATGCCTGGGAAGCCTACGCGCAAATGCTCTGGCTCAAAATCAAACTGATCCTGGTGGCATTCCTGGTCGCCTATCACATGTACTGCGGCAAAATTATCAGGCAACTGGCCAGCCACTCTAACCACCGAAGCCACGTCTGGTTCAGATGGTTCAATGAAGTTCCAGTATTGATTCTGTTTGCGGTGGTGATTCTCGCGGTGGTAAAACCCTTTTAAGGAACCTCTGAATATATCAGACTTTCCTTAACCCATACTTACCCCTGTGCATCCAAACAGGTTTTTCGAGGCAGCCGGCTATTTTCCTACTCGGATCAATCCCCCCAAACCCTTGCTGTCCAGCGCGTTGATATACAGTTCACGCACCTCGCTGGGGTCGCTCATCGTGATCGCTTCGCTAAACATCGTTTCCATATCAGACAGGCTAAATGACTTGATCACTTTCTTGGCACGAAGCAGGCTACCTGCACTCATCGACAGACTATCTATACCCATGCCCAGTATCGCCATTACCCCCAGGGGATCACCTGCCAACTCTCCACAAACGCTCACTGGCGTATCGGTGCGATTCGCACCTTCTACTGTCTGACGCATGGCTTTTAATACCGCAGGATGTAACGAGGAAAATAAACCAGCCACATTTTCATTGTTACGATCCACCGCAAGCAAATACTGCGTCAGATCGTTGGTGCCAATCGAGACAAAATCGACCAGGCGACAAATATCTTCGATTTGGTAGACTGCAGAAGGCACCTCGATCATGGCTCCAATCTGCGGAGTTTGCAGGTCGCGCCCCATTTCTTCATCGATCTCGTCTTTTACGCGATGTATTAAAAACAACGAATCGCTTAATTCAGCCCTGCCACTAATCATTGGTAACAGGATTTGCAGATTATCGTTGCCAATATTCGCGCGCAACATCGCGCGTATCTGGGTAATGAATATCTCGGGGTGATCGAGCGTTATACGTATGCCCCGCCAACCGAGAAATGGATTCGCTTCCTTAATGGGGAAATAACTCAGAGGTTTATCGCCCCCCACATCCAGCGTTCTTAACACCACCGGCATGCCCCTAAAAGTTTTCAGCACATTACTATATATTTGAAACTGCTCTTCTTCGGTTGGAAAACGATCACGAACCTGAAAGGGAATTTCGGTGCGATAAAGGCCGACCCCCTCGGCACCACTTCGTAATGAGGGCGTAAGATCGGCCATCAACCCCGAATTCACATAGAGCGCGATGCGATGATGGTCAAGGGTAAAGGCGGGTTCATTCTTGAGGCTGAGTAAATCTTGTTCAATCGCCTCCTCTTCTTCGAAATAAGCGCTGTATTCGGCGAGTACATTTTCGTCTGGATCGATATAGGCGCAACCACCATAGCCATCAACTACTATTTTCAGACCATTCATCTGCTGGACTGGCAGATTAGGCACGCCCATGACAGCGGGTATTCCGAGCGCATGTGCGAGGATCGCGACATGGGAAGAACCGCTACCGTGCGCCGAGACAATCGCACATAAACAGTCCGGGGGGACTTCGGCCAAATCAGTCACAGAAATCTCGTCACCAACCAGTACGGTTCGATCTGGAAAGTCTATGTACGGACTCTGTTCGAGCATAAGCTTGCGTAATACGAGGCCGCCCAGATCACGGATATCATTCGCCCTCTCAGCCAGATACTCGTCTTCCATTTGCTCAAACACATGCGCGTGCTCTTCCACGGTGTCACGCCAGCTCGCAGGTGACCAGTTGCCTTGCTCGATACGTTTGTAGGTATCGTCGATCAATGGCCCGCTGTTCAACATTTGCGCGTAAGCAAGAAACAACGCACACTCCTCTTCAGGCAAGGAGGCTCGCATGCGTTCTGCCTGTTGGGTCAAATCATCCTGCACCTTGCGAATCGCGTCATCGAAACTCTTGATTTCGGGACGACGGTCTACAATTCTTTTATCCGGCACCGCTTCCAGATTGACACCGCGATTGAGTACTATCGCTTCGCCTATAGCCATACCGGGAGACCCAGCCACACCCTTTACCATATGCATCGCGGGTTCGGGTTTTTCGCTACCAAACGCTCTAAATCGACCATGGCTTTCGGCATGCTCGATCGACGCTGCAAGTTGGGTGGCCAATGTTGTCAAGAATGCCTCATCGTCCTCATTGAACACCTTCTGCGCTCTTTGTATGGCGATAACACCGAGCACCTTGCGATGCGAAATAATGGGCACCCCAAGTAAAACCGGGAAATCGGTTTCACCCGAATTTGGCATTAGAATGAAATCCTTATGTTCCGGGGCCTTGATCAGGTTGATTGACTCGGCTCTGGCCGCGATCAGACCAATCAGGCCCTGCCCAAATTTGCGCGTGACCTTGCCAATAATGTCCGGATTCAAGCCAAAGCAGGATTTTAGTATCAGTACGGGTGGATCGTCTTGCGTGGTCAGAAATATCGTGCAGGCATCGGCAACCAGGTCTGCGATCAATCTTTGCGCAATCAAATCGAGCGCATGCTGGATGTCAGGCGAGCGACTGACATCCTGAACGATACGTTGTAGCCTGTATATCATCGATGGCACAGATTTTTTCCCTCAGTCACCTGGATAGGGCCCTGGTCGTGTCTAAATCAAGATGCCCATTTGCCAGTTTGGTCGATATTGGCAAGCAGGATTCTAGCTGTAGCAGCGCGCACTGATATACTCTTCGTTTAAAAAACACAACATTTTCAGCAGGATACCAATAATCCACCCATTTCCATTGGTCGAATTCGGGCTTGAGCGATGCTGACAGGTCAAATTCATGCTCATTGGCTATAAGCTGTAGCAAATACCAGATTTGCTTTTGCCCAATACAACGTGGCTCAGAATTTTTACGGATAAAGCGTCGGGGGAGCTTGTAGCGCAACCAGCTATTGGTCGAGGCTAAAATATTAACATCCTTCATTCTTAACCCGGTTTCCTCCCACAGTTCCCGGTACATCGCATCGGAAGGCATCTCGTCGGCGCCGATACCCCCTTGTGGAAACTGCCAGGCATCCTGACCGACTCGCCGCGCCCACATTACCTGCTTCTGCCGATTGCACAGAATAATACCTACGTTCGCCCTGTATCCATCCGCATCAATCACTACACTTCATCTCCTAAAATCATTTACTATTCAGTGTTACATTTTTACATATCAGCCCGCATATTGCATGAAGGCGGTAGTTTTTTTGAGTTTATACAATAGTATCGAAGAATATGGCCCTGGCAATTTTTGACCTCGACAATACGCTACTCGATGGCGACAGCGATTATCTCTGGGGGGAATACATGGTTGCCAACCAAATCGTCGACGGCGTCGAGTATCGACACGCGAACGCGGTGTTTTTGCAGGACTATCAACGCGGGCACCTGGATAACGACCAGTATCTGCGTTTTGTGCTTAAACCGCTGACCCAGCATTCCATCGAATGCCTGCAAGCGTGGCGCTCAGACTACGTGGATAACTGGATTAAACCGATCATAGCGACTGGAACCCCGGATTTAATAAAACAGCATCGCGAACGGGGCGACACCTTGATCATTGTCAGTGCAACGAACCTGTTCATCACCGAACCGATAGCCCGGTTGCTTGATATACCTCATATCCTCTCGACCGAACCGGAAATCGTCGACAGTCGTTATACCGGCCGTTACCTGGGAACCCCGACGTACAGAGAGGGCAAGGTGGTCGCGCTTAACGCATGGTTAGACGACAATGAGCACGATCTGGAGGGCAGCTATTTTTACAGCGACTCGATCAATGATTTGCCATTGCTTGAACAGGTCAGTATCCCGGTAGCAGTCAACCCGGACGATGAGCTTCGGCATATTGCCGAAGAAAAACACTGGACTATTCTTGATCTGAGGAGTTGAGTATAGGGAATAACGATCGAGTTATTGCGCCACCAAACGTCTGGCCGCTATTCAAGCCTTCGGCAGAGTCACTCCCTGTTGACCCTGATATTTCCCTCCCCGGTCTTTGTACGAAATTTCGCATACCTCGTCAGCCTCGAAGAACAGCATCTGCGCCACACCTTCGTTGGCGTAGATCTTGGCCGGCAGGGGCGTCGTGTTTGAGAATTCCAGCGTGACATGGCCTTCCCATTCGGGTTCCAGCGGAGTGACATTGACGATGATACCGCAACGTGCATAAGTAGACTTGCCGAGGCAGATGGTCAGCACGCTACGGGGAATCCGAAAATACTCGACGGTTCGTGCCAATGCGAACGAATTGGGCGGGATGATACAGACGTCTGCCGACAAATCGACGAAGCTCTCATCATCGAAATTCTTTGGGTCGACAATAACCGAATTGATATTGGTAAAGATCTTGAATTCATTGGCACAACGTACGTCGTAGCCATAACTCGAGGTGCCGAAAGAAATGATTCGACCGTTACCCGATTCTCGCATTTGGCCTGGCTCGAAAGGCTCGATCATACCCTCGTTTTCGGCCATGCGGCGAATCCAGCGATCTGATTTTATACTCACGAATTAACCCCGGGAAAATGCTGCCAGCAGTATATCTTTCCTTGCTTGAGGAGTCGATGGATTGATCGAAAGCTACCTTACTATCGCATCGATTAAATACTTTTGTCCTGAAAGTAGTCACGCAAATAATCACTCAGCATCTTGACCCGGCGCGATACCAGCCGCCCCGGGGGATACACCGCATACATACCAACCTCAGGCTGCTTAAACTGCCCCAGGATCGGTACCAGCTCTTTGCGTTCAATATAGCCCTGCAGATAGAACAGCGGCCCGGCCGTAATCGCCAGCCCCAGGCTTGCAACTTTTGCAAGCAACTCGCCATTGTTCGCGCTCAGACGAGACTTTACTCTGGGAGTCACTCGCTTGCCATTTTCCTGAAAACCCCACTGGCTTCCGATCGGTGCATTGGTGTAAACCAGCACCTGGTGCGCCGACAACTCAGATGGATGTCCTGGCTCACCATGTTTTTCCAGATACTCAGGGCTGGCGCAGACCGCGAAGTGTACACTCGCCAGTTTACGTACGATCAAACTCGAATCCTGTAAATGACCGATCCTGACCGCCAGGTCGAATCCTTCTGCAATCAAATCAATTTGCCGGTCATTTAAATTGATGTCTATTTCGATTTCAGGATGACGATTCATGAATTCGGTAATCGGTTTAGAGAGGTGCTCTATACCAAGTCCTAAGGGCGCAGCGAGCTTTATCTTTCCCGACAAGTTGCCCTGTGCGTCCGCGACCATTTGTTCAGCTTCACTCAGGTCAGAAAGCAGACCCACAGAGCGCTGGTAAAAATGTCGGCCGCTGTCGGTGAGTGATAGTTTTCGCGTGGTGCGCTGCAGCAACTGCACCCCCAGACGCTTTTCCAGTTCGCTGATGCGTCGACTCAGTACCGATTTGGCAACACCCATTTTTTCACCGGCAGCACTAAAACTGTGATTGTCTACCACGGCCACAAAAGATTCGAGTTGTTCAAATTTATTCATATTGTTCCATTTTTGTAAACAGTTATTTGCTAATTACTCTATTTATCCTATTCCTGTAAACAATAATAATACCCCTGTCATTAACCAGGAGACAAACAAAATGAACAAAGAAATGATTAATAATGGTTCGACACTTGCTGCCCGTGTACTGATCTCGATCATGTTTATCATGGCCGGTTACAACAAAATCGGCGGTTTCGAAGGAACCCAGGGCTACATGGAATCGATGGGTGTACCCGGATGGCTACTGCCAGTAGTGATAGGGGTTGAATTAATTTGTGGCATCGCGGTACTGGTCGGGTATCAAACCAAAATCGCGGCTTTTTTACTTGCCGGATTTACTTTCCTGACGGCAGTCATCTTCCACAGCGATTTTAGCCAGCAAATGCAAATGGCTTTATTCATGAAAAATCTCGCGATTACTGGCGCATTCCTGTTACTTTTTGTCCATGGTCCAGGCCAGTGGGCATTGAATTCTGAAAATTAATGGTTGAATTTACTGATATGAAATCTAAAACACGTGTTCTTCGGATCGATGCGAGCGCGAGTGTAAGCACTTCGAACAGCAAAAAGCTGGGCGATGCGCTGATCGCCAGGATGGAGGCTCTCCATCCTGGCATGCAGGTGCAGCAGCGCGACCTCAATGAAGATATTTCCTTTATCGACGAAGCCTGGGTTGGCGCCAATTTCACCACACCCGAAGAACGTTCTGAAATGCAAAAACAACGACTGGAATTTTCTGACCAGTTAATCGATGAAATCAGGCATGCGGACCACATCGTTTTGACCACACCGATGTATAACTTCAGCATTCCGGCACCTTTGAAGGCCTGGATCGATCTGATTTGCCGCGCCGGTGTCACCTTTCAATACAGCGCCGATGGCCCTGTTGGTCTGCTCAAAAACAAGCGTGTCGACATCATCATGACTACCGGTGGCGTGCCCTTGCAAAGCCCGGCAGACTTCGCCAGTGATTACCTGAAGCAAATATTTCGATTCATTGGTTTCGAAGATATTAATATTTTTGCGGCGGATCAGATGAATGTGGATGCGGATGCCTCCTACCAAAACGCATTGGATCAAATGGTGCAGAGCTACGCAATGAATGACGCGGCATAACGGAAATCACCATGAAAGATAACACCACAACCGATACCCGAAAGCTTCTCAGCCTGATTACCGGCATGCCTGCAACCGATGGCGCCGGCGTCAAACTAACAAGGGTTATCGGTCAACCGGCATTGATGGAACTCGATCCTTTCCTGCTGCTAGACGCGTTTCGTTCGGATAATCCCGATGACTATATCGCCGGCTTTCCATCGCATCCACATCGTGGTTTTGAAACCGTCACCTATCTATTAGAAGGTCGTATGCGCCACAAAGATAGTGCCG
>JADFMY010000026.1:19928-30999 GCA_022563685.1 Pseudomonadota bacterium
TAATGAAGGCGTGATCGAATCTGGCGGCATCCAGTGGATGACCGCCGGCAGGGGTATCGTTCATTCGGAAATGCCCGAGCAGGAAAACGGCAGGCTCGAGGGATTCCAGCTCTGGATTAACCTGCCTGCCTCGCACAAGATGACGCAGCCTGCTTACCAGGAGCACGATGCCAGTAAAATTCCGATTGAATCGCGACCCGGTGCCCGTATCAGGGTAATTACCGGAAAAACATCGCAAGGCACAGCGGGGCCTGTCTCACAACCACTGACCGAGCCCCTGTATCTGGATGTCAGCCTTGATGCGAACACCACATATTCAGAGATCCTGCCAGAGCATCACAATGCTTTTATTTATGTCATCGAAGGCTCGGTCACGCTCGAAACAGAGCAGGGTGACACGGTCAGCGTAGCGCGTGATCAACTGGCAATTCTGACCGACGGCACTTCAATCGATATCGAAAGCCTGGAGCAAGCGGCCAGGTTTCTACTGATCGCCGGCAAACCGCTGGGCGAACCCATCGCCCGCAGCGGGCCGTTTGTAATGAATAACCAGGCGGAATTAAAGCAGGCGTACCTGGATTACCAGAGTGGGAATTTTTAGGCCCTGGACAAGATCCCGGATACTCGCAATGCGAGTTCCGGGATGACGCTTCGCGTCAATTATTCTGGATCACGATACTCGGGAACGCTGCCGAATGATCTTTCGCCATGGTAGCGAGTTTGGCAGCTGTTTTGCGCGCGATCGCGCGGTAGATCCCGCTGATCTGGCTATCCTGCATCGCCACCACGGTCGGGTTGCCGCTGTCAGCCTGTTCACGGATACGTATATCAAGCGGTAACGCGCCGAGAAAATCGACACCCTGTTCCTCGGCCATACGGGCACCACCGCCCTGACCAAATATATATTCGTTGTGCCCACACTGGGTACAGATATGGATGCTCATGTTTTCCACCACGCCGAGCACTGGCACTTCGACCTTTTCAAACATCTTCAATCCCTTTCGGGCATCCAGCAATGCGATATCCTGCGGTGTAGTGACGATTATCGCGCCACTAACTGGAATTTTCTGAGCCAGCGTCAACTGCGTATCGCCAGTCCCGGGGGGCAGGTCAACTACCATATAGTCCACATCTTTCCAGTTGGTATCGTTGAGCAACTGTTCCAGCGCCTGGGTGACCATCGGACCCCGCCAGATCATCGGTGTATCTTCCTCGACCAGGTATCCGATCGACATCGACTGAATGCCGTGACCGATCATCGGCTCCAGGCTCTTGCCATCGATCGATTCCGGCTGACCCTTACAGCCGAGCATACGTGGGATACTCGGGCCATAGATGTCAGCATCCAGGATGCCAACCGAGGCGCCTTCGATCTGCAATGCCAGGGCCAGATTAACCGCCGTGGTGGACTTGCCGACACCTCCTTTCCCCGAAGCGACCGCAATAATGTTTTTGATTCCCTTTAAGGGTTTCAAATTCTGCTGTACCGCGTGCGACTTAATCTGACTCGATACCTTGACTTCGACTTCCCCAACCCCATCGAGACCTACAAGCTTTTCCCGGACCAGTTGTTTTAGCTCATCGAAGTAACCGGCAGCGGGATACCCCAGCACCAGGTTTACGCTCACACGTTCGCCATCGATACCTATATCCTTGACCAGATCGGCACTCACCAGGTCGGCCCCCATATTCTCGTCCTGGACTTCGCCGAGCGCGCTCTCTATATCTGCTTTGTTCACTGACATGTTTTTATCAATTCCCTGCTAGTTCAACCGGAAGGCGTGCATTTTACCTGAGGCACTCACAAAATATCACATAGTTTTTATACGATTGTTCGGGCGCCGCCCTATACAGCCCAGGACGCAGCACCTAAAATACGCAGCTTTAGCCAGGCAAAACGAATACATGAGCTCCCAGTCCCGTCGAATGGTCGTTACCAGCGCCCTGCCCTATGCGAACGGCCCGATTCATATTGGCCATTTGCTGGAATATATCCAGACCGATATCTGGGTGCGCTTTCAAAAGTTGCGCGGGCACGAATGTATCTATATTTGCGCCGACGATGCCCACGGTACCCCCGTCATGCTGCGCGCCCAGGCCGAGGGCGTCACCCCCGAAGTATTAATCGAGCGCATGAAGATCGAGCACGAGGCGGATTTCGCCGATTTTGTGATCGAATTCGACAATTATTACAGCACTCATTCGGAGGAAAATCGCCATTATTCTGAGTACATTTACCAGCAACTGAAATCTGCCGGACATATCCGCACGCAAATCATCTCCCAGGCTTACGACCCGAAAGCGGAGATGTTCCTGCCCGATCGCTTTATCAAGGGCGAATGCCCGAACTGCGGCGCAGACGATCAATATGGCGATAACTGCGAGGTATGCGGCGCTACCTATGCGCCTACCGAGTTAAAAAACCCGGTATCCGTCGTCACTGGAGAAACCCCGATAGAAAAGGATTCGGAGCAGTATTTTTTCAAACTTGCCGAATATGAAGATATGCTCAAGACCTGGACCCGTGCCGGACATGTCCAAAAGGAAATCGCCAACAAGATGGACGAATGGCTGGATGAAGGACTAAAAGACTGGGATATCTCCCGCAATGCCCCCTATTGGGGCTTTGAAATTCCCGACGCACCCGGCAAGTATTTTTACGTCTGGCTCGATGCGCCGATCGGCTACATGGCGAGTTTCAAAAACTGGTGTGATCGTAATGATTACAATTTCGATGATTACTGGAAGGCCGATAGCGAAACCGAGCTTTACCATTTTATCGGTAAGGATATCGCACGCTTTCATACTCTGTTCTGGCCTGCGATGCTGCACGGTGCCGGCTTCAGAAAACCGAGCGCGGTTTACTGCCACGGATTCCTGACCGTCGATGGCAAAAAGATGTCCAAATCGCGCGGCACATTTATCATGGCGCGTACTTATCTCGATCACCTGAACCCGGAATACCTGCGCTATTATTTTGCCGCCAAACTCGGGCCAGGCATCGACGATATCGATCTCAATTTCGAGGACTTCAGTGCCCGGGTGAATTCGGATCTGGTCGGCAAGCTGGTCAATATAGCGAGTCGTTGTGCAGGTTTTATCAATAAACGTTTCGAAGGGCGCCTGGGTCGCAGCATCAGTGACGATAGCCTGAGCCGGCAATGTATCGCTGCAGCCGAAGGCATCGCTACAGCTTATGAAAATCGCGAGTTTTCACGCGCGATGCGCGACATCATGGCGCTGGCGGACAGGGCGAACCAGTACATCGACGAAAAGCAGCCCTGGGTCACGATCAAGGACGAGGCTCGCCACGCGCAAGTGCAGGATGTTTGTACCATTGGTATAAACTGTTTTCGTCAACTGGTGATTCTGTTGAAACCGGTATTGCCAAGACTCGCAGCCGCGGCCGAGGAATTTCTCAATGTCGATGCATTGATGTGGGCCGACCTGGAAAACAATTTGCTCGATCACCCGATCAATCGCTACAAGCCTTTGATGACTCGTGTCGAAAAAGTCTTAATCGAGCGCATGATAGAGGCCAGCAAGGAAGATCTGGTCAAGGAACAGAATCTTAAGGCTCAGTCGAACGACCCCTCGATCGAGCCAATCGATAGTGAAATCGCCTATGACGACTTCGCCAAACTCGACCTGCGCGTCGCGCGTATTGTCGAAGCCAAACGAGTGGAAAAATCGGACAAATTGTTGCAGCTAACCCTGGATATCGGCGCTGAAACGCGCAATGTATTTGCCGGTATTAGCGCAGCCTATACCCCCGAACAACTGGAAGGTAAACTCACTGTAATGGTTGCCAACCTGGCACCGAGGAAAATGCGTTTTGGTGTATCGGAAGGCATGGTGTTAGCGGCAGGCTCGGGCGGCGACGAAATCTATGTGCTTAACCCGGACGACGGGGCCAGGCCGGGTATGCGCATCAGGTAATCCGAAACCTCCCGCCTGAATATGAGGCTAATCAACACTATCTGGCTGATTGTGCTGCTGGGAATATCAACCCAGAGTGCATACGCGCTCGAGTCAAAAGCAATCTTTCAGATGCACCAGGACAGGGTGTTCCAGATCCGGGTGCTCAATCGAGAAACCGGCAAAAAATACAGTATCGGCTCCGGTTTTATCATCGGTGATGGCCGACAGGTCGCGACTAACTATCATGTCATCAGCCGAGTGATCCTTGAGCCAGATCTTTTTTATATCACCTATCTGGCGGAAAATGGCCGCGAAGGCGAACTTAAGTTAATCGCTCTCGACATAGCGCATGACCTCGCCCTGCTCGGTAGCGAAACAATTCTGGGTGAAGCGATCAACACCAGCTATTTACCACCCAGTGGCGCATCGATTTTTGCCATGGGCAATCCGCTTGATCTTGGCCTCAATATCGTGGTCGGCACCAATGGTGGCATCCTCAACCAGACCGACGACAGCCGCATCCTGTTTTCGGGCAGCCTCAACCCCGGCATGAGCGGGGGCCCAACCTTTAATGAGCACGGTGAGGTTATCGGTATCAATGTTGCCACCGCACGCAACGATATCAGCTTCATTGTTCCTTCGAGATACCTCAACGACTTACTCGAGCGTTCGAAAAGCAATGCATTCAAAATCGGCCAGGATTTGAAGGCCGAGGTCACCAAGCAGTTAATCGATTACGAAAATGGCTATATCGAGCAGGTACTCGAACATGAATGGACTACAATTGAACTGCGCAATCTCTCGCTGCCAGGGATAATTTCCCCAACCATTCGCTGCTGGGACAATAGCACCAGGTTAAATGCTGCTGCTCTTTATAAACGATTTCAGATTCGGTGCGCGAATAAAAACCAGGTCTATCTCGACAGTGCGAACAAGTTTGTCGGCAGTCTGATCTATGAATATTTCTGGCTTGAATCCGAGCAGATGAATAGCCTGCGCTTTCACAATCTGTACGAAAAGCTCAACAAGGACCAGATCGATTCACATCTCAATGAAGATGCGGTGAGCAATTTCAACTGCGATACCTGGTTTGTCGATATCTCGGGACAGGAATTCAAAACCAACCTGTGCCGGCGCGAATACGTCGAATACAAAGGTCTCAGCGATGTACTGTTCACCGCGGCCTTGACCGGCCAAAAAAATCGGGGTTTTTTCATTACCTTTATCATGACAGGGGTGGATTTTAAATCCACATTGCCCTTGTTAAAGCGTTTTATGGAACAGGTCGCATGGAACCCCTGATACTCGAAATTCTTACTCCAGGGTTGCATCAATACCACACGCTCGACAAGCCCGAAATCCGTATCGGACGTGCGCTGGATAACGATATCATCCTGTCCGACTCGACCGTGGCGCCCCATCATCTAAGCATCACCCGTGACGAAAACGGTACCGTCGAGCTACGCAATCTCGCCGATGTAAACCCGGCACGTTTCGAGGGCAAAATCGAGGCATCGTTCGTCACCAGGAGCCTGCCGATCGACCTCAAGCTTGGCCGGATTTCAGCCCGTATTTTACCGCGTAACCAACAGGTGCCAGAAACAAAATCGCTCACCGGCAATGGTGGCACGAGCTATATTTTCAGGCACACGATCTGGGCGGTTCTGCTGGTGGCGCTGTGTCTGTTCGTCGGTGGTCTTGAGTATTACCTGGACTCTTTTAACAAACTCAAATGGGATGATCTACTCGAACATGTTCTCAGGGGAACGGCCATGAGAATCGCCGTGTTTGTGCTGGTACTCTCGATTCTTGAGCGCCTGCTGGTGAACCGTTGGGAAATCATCCCCGTCACAGTCACGGTCAGCCTGGTGTTTCTACTTTATCACCTGCTCTCTCCACTGGTGGACGAGCTGGTGTATCTGTTTTCGTCCAGCCTGCCCCTGTACCTGTTCAATATCGGCTGGTACCTGCTGTTTATCCCGTTTGCGATCTGGTTATACCTCGTCAGGGTCACTCACTTTAAGAGGAGTAAGAGCGCCCTGCTTGCTATCTTTATCAGTAGCCCTTTCGCAATACTCAGCATCATGCAAAATCCGGCTATCCAGTCGCTACTCGATGATTTCAGCTCATCTGCCAATTATCAGAAAAGTCTGAGCGCGCTTAACTGGCATCTTTCGGAAACTGTCTCGATCAACACCTTTATCAACCAGGCAAAAGTTCTCGACCCCGGGGAATTTGTCGATTGATCCGGCGTCCCGGAATCGATGACTATAAATTCAGCACCTGATTCTCCGTTCGGCTAAAAAATTCACAGCGATCCCAGGTAGTTGCGCACTTCCACAAGATCAGGATTTTCCAGTAACTGGCGCGTAGGCTGCAGGGCAATAATGCGTCCATCGGAAACAAATGCGGTACGATCAGATGCGATCAGTGCATCGCGAGGCTGATGACTAACCAGTAACGCCGCTATTTTTTTATGTTGTACCAGCGTTTTCACCAACCCAATCAATTCTTCCCGCAGTGCGGGTCCAAGTGCTGCAAAGGCCTCATCTAACAGCAGCACCTTGCGCTCTCGCACCAGCGCTCGTGCAAGCGCAATGCGCTGCTGCTGCCCGCCCGATAATTCACCGGGTTTACGTTTTTCCAATCCAGTCAGACCCAGTGAGTCGAGTGCATCACTAATGCACTGATTCTGTTCTGTGGAAAGCTTCAGCGATGGATTGACACCCAGCGCTACATTGGTATAAAGATCGAGATGGGGAAACAAATTGTGCTGCTGGAAAACGATTGTCACCGGTCGCTGCCCAGGCGGTAATTGCTCGATGGCTTCCCCGTCCACATGAATACGACCGCTATCCGGTTTTAAAAAACCGCCGATCAGATTAAGCAACGTTGTTTTACCGGAGCCACTGGGGCCAATCAGGCTCAGCACTTCACCGGCCGATACCGACAGGTCGAATTGCATGTTCCCAGAATCACCACCAGGAAACTGATATCTCAGTGCTTCGATTTCAAGCATCAGCTTTGCCACCGATGTAGCGTTCAAGGACCCAGAACACCAGCAGACACAGGCCGAGGAGTAATAATGCGGTCGCGGTGGCCTGCGGGATCAGATAGGCGCCGAGTTGCTGGTATATTAATAACGGCAGGGTTGCAGTATCTGGTGTGCCAAATAAGGCGATGACTCCGAGATCGCCCATCGCCAGCGCCGCAACCAGCGCAGCAGACAGGCCTATCGGTCGGCGAAGTAACGGCCAGTCGACGAAACGGAAGCGGTTCCATCCGCCGAGTGTGAGGCTGTGACACAAGTATTGGTATCGCATCTGATTTTGACGCATTGCCGGACCGAGTGTGCGTATCACAAACGGTAAACCCATCATTGCATTGATGATGATAACTATCGCGTAAGCCCATGCGAAAACATCGATATAATCCGACAGCAGGACAAAAATACCGGTCCCAATTACCAGCGGCGGCACGACATATATGATTGAGCCCGAAATTTCAACCAGTCTCGCCCGTCTTAGCTGTCCCCGGTTAGCCATCTGACTACTGCCGCATAGTAAAAACCAGCCCGCCGTTACCGATAACACAGCAGCGCCCAAGCCAAGCATCAGTGTTTTGCCCGCCGACTGCCAGATGTACCCATTAGTAAGCACCTGCCCCAATGATCCGGACAGCGCATCCATCACCAGGGAAGCCAGCGGCAGCCCGACATAGATACCCGCTGCCAGTATCACGACGTGATTCAGTGGGGTGCGATAATTCCACGATTTATTAACAGGGGAAGAAATCGAAATTTCAACCTCCGGCAATTTTTGCAATTTGAGTATAACGACTGCAACCAGTACGCATAAAGATAATTGCAATAACGCGAGTATCACCGCTTGCACCGGATCGAAGTCAAACCGCAAAGACTGATAGATTGCAACTTCCAGGGTGGTGCTTTTCGGACCACCACCGAGTGTCAGCACCACCGCGAAGCTCGTCAGGCACAGCATAAATACGAGCAGCAGAACGCCGGGCAATCCCTCTCTTATTGTCGGCCACTCCAGATATCGCCAGCGATGCCACCCACTAAAACCCATTTGCTCAGCCAGCTCCCAGTGGTGTCTGGGGATTCCCTGCCAGAGCGGCAACAACAGTCTTACCGCCAGTGGCAGGTTGAAAAATACGTGCGCCAGCAAAATACCATTCAAACCATATAGCGAACGCCCGAGCGGAATCCAGCCGTTACTGCCATAAACCGATACAATTCCCATCACCGCGACAACCGATGGCACGACTAACGGCAATCCAAATAAACGCAATAACAACGAACGAAATGGAAAATTACCATTTAGCGCAAACGCCCGGGCGACCAGTATTGCCGGAATGACACTAAACAGCGCCGATAACAACGCCTGCCAGAGGCTGAAGAATACGACCCTGCGTATATAGGTACTTTGCCAGAACTGCAGATCCTGTGGTTCGAATCCTGGTAACCGACCAAGGTTCAGAAGCCCCCCCATTGGCGCTAGCACTAAAACGGCCAATATCGCAATTACCAGGTAGGCTGAACGCGCGGATTGAGTCACCTCTTATTTTGCCATCGCCTCGAGCCATTCGTTGACCCATGCCCTGCGTTTGCGTGCCACTGTTTCGTCATCGAACAGCAGCGCCGGAGAGGGGTCGATCAATGCGTTAAATTCCTGCGGTAATTTTGAAACAGCCAGTGTGGCAGGATACATCCAGTTAGTCGTCGCAATAAGGCTCTGAAAACTATCGCTGATCATGAATGCCAGGAATTCACGGCCAAGTTGTTTTTGTTGGCTGCTTTTAACCAGTCCCGCAACCTCAATTTGCTGATAGTGGCCTTCTGAAAATTTTGCGGCTGCAAAACGTCGATCCTGCTCAGCGATGATATGATAGGCCGGTGAGGTGGTATAGCTCAGTACCATGTCGGCTTCACCCTTGAGAAACAAACCGTAGGCTTCACTCCAGCCCTTGCTGACCGTAACTATCCGATCTGATAATTTTTCCCAGGCCTCGGAAGCCTGCTCACCGTATATCTTCTTCATCCACAGCAGCAAGCCCAGGCCCGGTGTCGAGGTGCGCGGGTCCTGTATCAGAATTGTCGGCCCCCGTGGGTCTTCAACCAGCTGCTTCAAGCTGTCTGGGGGATTTTTCAGCAATTCCTGGTTGTACACAAACGCAAAATAGCCGTAATCGTAAGGCAGGAACATACTGTCATCCCAGGGATCCGGTAATGCCGAGGTTTCCAGGGACATACCATGCGTTTCAAACAGCCCGGTTGCACGTGCCTCGGCAGTCAAATTGGTATCGATACCAAGTACAATGTCAGCCCTGGTATTTTTACCTTCGAGCTTCAGGCGGTTGAGAATGGACACCCCGTCTTCAAGGCCTATCATCTCAACCGTGCAGTCACATTGCTGTTCAAATGCTTTTTTTACCTGGGGACCGGGTCCCCATTCGCTGGTAAAGGAATCATAGGTATAGATCACCAGTGTTGGTGTGGCTGCCTGCGCTGCATAGGCAAAAAACAGACACAGGAAAGCTACGCCAATAATGCGATTAATTAGTTGCATGAGTTTCTCCATCTAGTCGTATGAAAAAGGAGAGATGGGGGGAATGCTAGAGATTCGCTCACATCCCTACGCCAGCATTAACTGGATCAGGTTCATCGGGTTGGCGTCTGTGCCCCTGGTAAAATTGCAGGCACACCTCTCAGCTCAATCGAGCACCCCGTTGAGGAAGCTACACTATATTACCAGTAGGAGACTCAGGCAAGCCTCCGCTGCAGGCGGGATGGTTAAATTCTATCGGCAAACCCTGAAAAAAACTGCTATCACAGCCACCGGAAACCTTATCTCGTAGCACCGTAAATTATTCAAATAACTAGCAATAACCCCTTATAAAATCAGTATTTTTCATAACACCCAGCCCTTATAATGCGCGCCATGTCCGAATACTTTCTGCTACTGATCGGCACCGTATTTGTCAACAATATCGTATTGGTAAAGTTTCTCGGGCTGTGTCCATTTATGGGCGTGTCGCGCAAGGTCGAAACCGCAATCGGTATGAGCGCCGCAACCACATTTGTGTTAACCCTGTCTTCGGTCCTGAGCTACATGATCAATAGCTGGATTCTGGCGCCCTTAGGGCTGGAGTATTTACGTACTATTGCTTTCATCATAGCGATTGCTGCAGTTGTCAACTTCACCGAAATGGTGGTACATAAAACCAGCCCACTGCTCTATAACGTGCTCGGTATTTTCCTGCCGTTGATTACCACCAATTGTGCGGTACTCGGGGTGGCGCTGATCAATGTTCAGGAACAGAACAGTTTCATGCAGTCAGCGATATACGGGTTTGGTGCGGCGCTTGGTTTTTCCCTGGTACTGGTATTGTTCGCGGCAATGCGCGAACGTGTCGATGTCGCCGATGTGCCTGCACCATTCCAGGGTTCGGCCATCGCGTTGGTCACCGCCGGACTTATGTCGCTGGCGTTTATGGGGCTAGGCGGACTAGTCAAAGTTTAATAGTGTTAATAGCAATTCTGACCATTGGCCTCATGGCTGGCCTGTTTGGGCTTATCCTCGGCTATGCCGCGATTCGGTTCAAAGTAGAAGGTAATCCTGTCGTCGACCGGATCGACGCGCTTCTGCCACAGACCCAGTGCGGTCAATGCACCTTTGCCGGCTGCCGGCCGTACGCCGAAGCGATTGCCAAAGGAGCGGCGCCAATCAACCAGTGTCCACCTGGCGGGCATGCGACTATCGTCGCCCTCGCGAGTCTGCTCGACGGGTTGGATATCCTCCTCCTCTGCGGCACCCTTCGCCCACTTGCGAAAGATGAGAAGATATTCCGGCATTCCGGCGCCACTGAATGTCGAATCCTTTCGGAGTTGGCAATAGAGCAGTCGGTGGTTGTTTGTCTTGCGCTGCTCTACGACGGGGTCTGTCCACAGTACGAACTCGGACGCGTACTGCCATCCCTCATCCTCATGAACCCGGATGAGATCACCTCGGAAGTCGTGCCATCCAGCGCGGCCATGACTCCCAGCGTATCGAATAGTTTGCTTGCAATGAACGACACACACTCGACCGGGCCGAGTGATGCGGTAGAGCTCCCTCGCAAGGTGGCGATA
>JADFMY010000027.1 GCA_022563685.1 Pseudomonadota bacterium
CAACCACGCCTTTTTTTATGAAATAACCATGCTCCTTCGAAGACTCCTCAATTTTTTATTAATTCTTGTGTCTGGCCTGACGGTTACGGTCGTAGCCAATGAACGACTGGATGTTTTAAAAAATATATCAGCTGCCGGCGCGCCTGTTTTGACCCTGCGAATGCTTGATCGGGCGCAACCCAAGGTCGATGTCGATCTATACGAATGGATTTTGTGGGAGCAGGAAAGATACGCGATATTGTCCAGATGGCAGCAATGGAATGAATTGCTGGTGCGCATAGAGGGTCTGCCCGCGGATTTACCAGAACAGTTCAACCAACAGGCCACGACCTACAAGGCCAGGGCGTACCTGGAAATCGGCCAAACCGATACAGCGCGACGAATATTGCGCGCACAGTTATGGCAAACGGGTGTGGGCGCGGTGTCCGAATACCAGACCTGGCGTCGGCAGATTATCGTCAGTTATCTGAAGGATGGCAGAATCGACGATGCCCGCATTGCGATGCTGAGATTCAATCAGGATTTTGATACTGACGATGAATCCTGGTTACTGTTACGTGCCAGTGTATTGATCCAGGCTGGCCGTTATGAAGAGGCGATACAAATATTACAGGGCCTCGAAAGCTGGCAGGCGCGGTTAACCAGTTTACTCGCACAATTTCGAGCTCAGAGAATTAGTGCCACCGAGTTGTGGTCGCAGGTAAAAAGCAAGGCTGGCGAAGGTGAGCTGGAGGATGCCGAGTTAGCCACGCTGTGGGCGCTGGGTTATTACGCCGCGCAACAAATGTCGGCAGTGGACCGCGTTGTGGCGCTGGAAAATCTATTTCAAATTGACGGCAGGTCACCTATTGAACTATTCCAGTTGCACGCAGATCGATTATGGCGTGCCTACATCGAATATGCTGAACTGGTGGGAAATCGGGCCGAGTTATTGGTCGGCGACGATGCCAGGTGGCTCGACCTGGCTCAAAAAACAAGCGCTGTTACGCCGATCAAGAGTAGATCATTGCTCGCATTAATAATGGTCAAGAGTGCCGATCCGGCAATGGTCAATAGTGCTGCGAAGAGTTATCTGCAAACCTTTGGCGATACCGATACTGCGGAACGAAATTTGCTCGGCCAGTTATTCAATAACAGCGAAGTCTATGCCGATGCCGATCGTATTCCAGTAATTATCAAATACCAGCTGGTCGATCTGGCATTGATAAGGGCCGATATAGACGAAGCCACCCGCCTGATGTCCGGTATGAATACTTACCCGGAAGGCACCAGCCGGTTTAGCTGGCAACTGCGTCACGCCAGGGTATTGATCCTGGGTGGTCGTTACGAAGAGGGTAACCAGATTTTGCAAGCCCTGCTTGCCGAGTACCAACAACCCAATGCAGAAGATACCGATCGTATATTGCAGGTCCTGTTCGATATGCAAACGGTGAATTTAAACGAACAGGCGATTGCGCATTTCAACCAGTTGTTGCGGGTATCTATCGAGGCCAAACAGCACCGGGAAATCCTGTTCTGGATAGCCGATTCATATAAGGCTCTAAAAAAATATGACCAGGCGGCGCTATTGTACTTACGCTCGGCGATGTTACCTGGCACGCTGGCGATGGATCCCTGGGCGCAAACGGCAAGATTTAACGCCGCCGATAGCCTGCAAAAATCAGGACTCGTCGACGACGCCAGAAGAATCTACACCGAACTGCTCAGAGTAACCAAAGAGCCAGCCAGCCGCGCGATGCTGAAGCACAATATTCAGCAACTCTGGTTAAACCAGAATATCCAGTAGGGTCGAATTTATTCGACCGGTTGATTGCATAGGTCGAATAATTTCAACCCTTGTCAAAACTGACAGGCAGGTGTCGGACGCCAGGCGTTCTTGTTCCTCCGAAGAACCTGCTAAAAATGACAAATATCGCTTGAAACCGGACTTCCCAGCCTCATATAAAGCCGGATATCATCAGCCCTATATTCAGGAGAAACCAAAAAATGACCGTCAGTGCCAATGCAGAGACTCGCGGCTTCGAAACCGAAGTGAAACAGTTGCTGGATTTGATGATCCACTCGTTGTATTCCAATA
Source organism: Pseudomonadota bacterium (assembly GCA_022563685.1). GTDB lineage: Bacteria > Pseudomonadota > Gammaproteobacteria. The sequence goes on from JADFMY010000027.1 coordinate 2,078, forward strand.
AAGATATTTTTTTACGCGAATTAATTTCCAATGCCTCGGATGCTTGCGATAGATTGCGCTTTACTGCGGTTTCAGACGCCAGCCTTTACGAAGACGATATTGAGTTAAAAGTCAAAATAAGTTACGACAGGAAAAATCGTACCGTAACGGTTAGCGACAATGGTGTCGGTATGAACCGGGACGAGGTTATCGATAATATCGGTACCATCGCCAAGTCCGGCACTCAGTCTTTTCTCGGCTCGATTACCGGGGATCGAAAAAGCGATGCTAATCTGATTGGTCAGTTTGGGGTTGGATTTTATTCGTCGTTTATTGTCGCCGATGAAGTCACCCTGAGATCCCGCAAAGCAGGCGACTCGGCTGATAAAGGGGTGGAATGGGTATCGCAGGGCAAGGGCGAATACAACATCAAGTCGATTGAAAAAGCCGGTCGAGGTACTGAGGTTATCCTGCATTTACGCGAAGGCGAAGACGACTTTCTCAACGACTGGAAATTGCGCTCGATCATCACTTCCTATTCTGATCATATCGATTTTCCAGTGGTTATGAACAAAACGATCGAGCCGCAGGAAGAGGGCGGCGAAACCGTGATTGAGGAAGAGACCGTCAACCAGGCCTCGGCCCTGTGGACGCGCGCCAGGTCGGATATCAAGGATGAAGAATACAAAGCATTTTACAAGCATGTGGCTCACGATTTCGAAGACCCACTAGACTGGAGGCATAATCGTGTCGAAGGGACTACCGAATATATTTCCCTGTTGTATATCCCCGCTCGCGCTCCATTCGATCTTTACGACCGCGACTCACGTCACGGCATCAAGCTTTATGTGCAGCGCGTGTTTATCATGGAGGACGCGGAACAATTGATGCCCAGATACCTGCGTTTCGTGCGTGGCTTGATCGACTCCAACGACCTGCCATTGAATATATCGCGCGAAATTCTGCAGGGGAGCAAGCTGATCGACAATATCCGCAACGGTTCGGTGAAAAAGGTGCTGAGCATGCTGGAAAAAATCGCTAAAAACGATCCAGAAAAATACGCTAAAATCTGGACCGAATTTGGTAAGGTGCTGAAGGAAGGCCCGGCTGAAGACGTTGCCAATCGTGAAAAAATTGCCAAATTGTTACGCTTTGCTACAACCCACACGGGTGAGGAAGCGCAAACCGCGTCATTGGAAGATTACGTCAGCCGAATGCAGGAAGGTCAGGGCAAAATTTACTATGTCGCTGCCGATTCACATTCCGCCGCAAAAAACAGTCCACACCTGGAAATCTTCAAGAAGAAGGGGATTGAGGTGCTGTTGTTATCGGATCGTGTAGACGAATGGCTCACCGCGCATCTGATGGAATACGATGGCAAGAAAATCCAGTCGGTAGCCAAGGGTGAACTGGACCTGGACGACGAATCCTCCGAAAAGAAACTGGAACAAAAAGCCAAAGCCTCGGAAAAACTAATCAAGCGCATGAAGAAAGTACTCGAGGGCAGGGTCGAAGACGTACGTGTGACTAACCGGTTGACCGATTCGCCAGCCTGTATCGTGCTCAACGAACACGATATGGCGATGCACATGCAGCGGATACTCAAGGAGGCAGGGCATGCGCTACCTGGTTCCAGGCCGATTTTAGAGATCAATCCCGATCATCCTATCGTCAAGAAACTAGATAGCGAAAAATCGAAGAAGAAGTTTAGCGACTGGTCTGATATATTATTCGATCAGGCCTTACTGGCAGAAGGGGGACAATTAGAAGATCCGGCCGGTTTTGTTGCTAAACTGAATAAAATGCTGGTATCTATTGCAAAATAACACGACGATTAGAAAATACATTCGCCACCCATCCGATGTGCCCATACAGGTAGAGCTGGAGTGGGTGGGGAATGAAATCGATGATTCAACCGATGAAACTCTGACCAATGTAAGTCTTGGCGGTCTCGCATTCGTTTCTGATCAGGCCCTGGAGCCATCGCAAAAGGTCAAGGTATGTATTCCAGTCCTGGAGAAGGATAATTGCCTGATCGGAACAGTAGTCTGGTGTGAAAAAACCAAAAATGGCTATGAAATTGGCCTTGAATTCGAAGGCAAGAGGAATGTTTACCGCCTGCGTATGATAGAGCAGATTTGTCATATCGAGCACTATCGAAAGGAAGTTGAACGTGTCGAAGGGCGTGAGCTGAGTGCCGAAGCAGCAGCCAGGGAATGGATTTCACGTTATGCCGGTGACTTCCCGGCCCTATAAGACAAATTTCTCGAAACTGCCGTCAGTTGCCATTATTGGAGCTGGTCTCGCAGGTTTAACCTGTGGAACGGCGTTAAAGGGTTTGATACCAACCGTCAAGGTTTTCGAAAAGAGCATTTTCCCTGGCGGTCGAATTAACCGATTTAGGGCGGGAGAATACGAGTTCAACCATGGCGCGCAATACTTTACTGTAAACAACCCATTATTCTGGAACATTGTTTCTGCCTGGCAGAGCGAGGGAATCGTGCGGCCATGGGATGGCTGGATTGTTGAGCTTGAAAGAGGCCAGGTGAGTAATGGCGATATGGCGACGCAACGGTTTGTTGGTTACCCACGTATGCAGATGATCGCTGAATATCTCGCACGAAATTGCGACTTAAAGGTCTCGGCCAATATCTCCGAGCTGGAAAAACAAAGCGATGGTGACTGGCGTATATTCAACGAGCGTGGCGACTACCTTGGCGTCTTCGATATTGTCATCATCGCCACCACCGCCCATCAGGTCTCCAGCCTGTGCCGCCAGGTTCCGGCAATCGGGAATCCTGCAGACAAGGTCGCCATGACCGTGTGCTGGAGTGGTATGTTTGCGTTCGAGCAACGACTGGACCTGCCCTATGACGCCGCCAATGTGCTGGACTCGCCACTGTCATGGATCTCGCGCTATCAAACGGCTGGGCAACGGGACGCGCTCGACTGTTGGGTACTTCACGCATCCCCCGAATGGTCGCAGCAATATGCAGCCAGCTTTAGAGGAAGGGTCATGCATGCCTTGCTCGAAGCTTTTTGGGAAGCAACTGACCTGCCTGAAAAGAAGCCGGTCTCATCGTCTGTCCATTGCTGGAAACATGCAGTTCCGATTAACCCAATAAATGAAGACTCGTTATTCGACGAAACTGAAGCGATTGGCGCTTGTGGCGACTGGTGTACCGCGCCTAGAATAGAGGGGGCCGTTTTAAGCGGGTTTTCTATGGCTGACCGGGTGATGAAATACATACATAAGCTCGGCGCTTAAGAAATTCAGACTTGCCAGATATGGACAACAGAGGATCGTTTTTTCACGAGCAAGCACAGCAGGAAATAGACGATATGCAACAATGAGTGAGTTTGAAAATAAAGTTAGACTCGACAAGTGGCTCTGGGCGGCCCGATTTTTCAAAACACGTGTGCTCGCAAGCGCCGCGGTGAATGGCGGCAAGGTGCACCGGAACGGGCAAAGAATCAAGCCGGCACAGGTGGTACGAATTGAGGACCGCTATGAAATACTTCACGGTCATGACCGGCTGGAAGTAATTGTCACGGGTCTCAGCCAGCGGCGGGGTTCCGCGCAGGTGGCACAAACTCTTTACCAGGAAACAGAAATGAGCCAGGAAAGACGCCAGCACGAAGCCGAACAACGCAAGCTCGCGGCGATGCAAAAACCAGTGAGTATCCGTCGCCCGAACAAGCGGGAGCGGCGAAAAATCCGGCAGTTCACTGGCGGTATCTAGTGCGGCTTTTTGTTTACGGCACCTTGAAACGTGGTTTTCGCAATGCCTGTTACTTAAATGATGCCAAGTACCTTGGTGAGTTCAGCACCTGTTCTGATTATTCGATGTACGATTTTGGTGGCTATCCGGCGGTTAGCCAGGAAGGTGACAGCGCGATCGCGGGTGAGGTTTATGCGGTTAATCCGGAGCATCTGGCTGCAACCGACCGGCTCGAATGGTATCCAGATTTTTACCAGCGCGTGGTAATCGAGACCGCTTATGGCGAGGCCTGGATGTACGTGGTGCAGCCGGCCCTGTGTATTGGAAAAACCAGGGTACAGGGTATAGTCCCTACGTGCTATTTGCTCTGGTAATGAGGGTAAGGATGGTGCTGCGAATCTCGATATTGAGCAGCTTACGTATATCTGGATTGACATGCTTGAACGAGTCTGAAAACACCAGGGCCCCTTGCGCATCTTTTTTGAGGTAGTCCAGCCTGGACATGGTTTCCAAAAAATTCCTGAACAACAGCCGGTCAAAAAAATCTGGCGCGTTGATACCGTGGAGCATCGAAATTTTTTGCGCCAGCAGGTGACAGTACTGTTCGAGTTCCGGCTCCCGCATCGGCGACTCGGAAGACTGCCATAAGACTATGAAGGTCATATAGTAGCGTTCTAAAATGGGTTGCACGATCAGCGCCAGCCGATTTAGAAACATATAGCAGCGCCCACTGCGGTCGGGTCGACGCAGAGTATTCTTAGCCTGGATCAACACACCCTCTTTGACGAACACCGATACGAATTGTTCGATCAGGGCCTCCAGGTCTTTTTCTTCCCATTCCAGCTGTAGCTCCGATTGCAGGAATGGATAGAGAAAGTGGGCGATTTGCACTAGCTTTGCAAGCGTCATCTGGCGAGTATTGACAAAACAGCAGGCGATCAATGCAGGGATGATCAAAGCATGCAGGCTGTTATTTCGATAATACCCCATGAGTACAGAGTCATCGGGTTTCAGGTAAGCGATTTTACCGAAAGGATGATCGCGAATATGCAAAAATTTCTGCTGCGCCAGATGCTCTATTTGTGCCTGGTCCAGGGTCTCGGTCAATCTGAGACTCTCGAGCGCTGGAACGGACTCGATCAGGCGCGAAAGAAACTGGCCCTGCTGGATCAGTTCCTGCAAATCGATACTCTGGCGAGGTGTGGCGATCATAATAGTCGCGATCAGGTTGATCGGACTAATGACGCAGGCCCGGTTGATTTCATACATGATCTGTTGCGACAGTTTCGAAACCGTTGCTCGATACCAGTCGGGTCTCTGGTCGATTTCGGCGACACGTTCCGGCCAGTCGGATTTTTGCTGATCGAGCAATTCAGCAAGATCGATTGGTTTGCCGAAACTGGCGGTCACCTTGCCGAAATTGCCACTGAGCTTGAAGATAGCCCGGATGATTCCGAAAAGTGACTCTCCGAGTTTTTTCCCACCGTACATTTCCCTCAGGTAGGATTTCCCCTCCATCAGCTTTTCATATCCAATATATACAGGTACAAATGCCAACGGCCGGCATTGTGTCCTGATAAATGCGTCTACAGTCATATTGAGCATGCCAATTTTTGGCTTGAGCATTCGGCCGGTGCGACTGCGACCACCCTCGATGAAGTATCCAAGCGGTACACCGAGAGCGATTAATTGCTCCACATAACTTCGTATAACCGCAGAATAAACAGGACTGTCCTTAAAGCTGCGACGAATAAAGAAAGCACCCCCGCCACGCAAAATGCGACCGATGAATGGGACATCCAGATTATTTCCGGCGGCGATATAGGGGATCGCCAGGTTTTCCTGATAGATGACGAACGAAAGTAGCAGGTAATCCACGTGGCTGCGATGGCAGGGCACATACACCAGCTGGTGCGTTAACGCGGTTTGTTTGACTCGATCGATGTTGTAAGTATCGATACCGGCATAATATCTGCCCCAGAAAAAACGCAGCAAGCGTAACATAACCTCGATCGTGAGTTGCGTACAGTCGGCAAAGATTTCACGGCAATAGCGTCTGGCTCTGGATTTCGCCTTTTTGATAGCGCGTTTCTGATTGCCGGCGACTTCGTCGATGGTTTTCTTTACATAATCTGATTTTAATACCTCGTTGGTCAGTTTTTTTAGACTGGTAATTTCTGGGCCAAATGTGGCTTCGCGCTGGCGCGTTAACTGCGACAATAGAAATTCGTGTAGTGCTTCGGGCGAATAGTTGCAATCCTCGGCAAGGGTCTGAAATTCGAGTGGTTGGGAAAATATCAGACGCGTGTTGCGACCGTGGATCAGCAGGGTTATCAGTTTACGGGTGCGCCCTGCGACAGCCCAGGTATCGGCAAAAAGCACCTGTAGCCAATGTTTTTGTTTTGCTAATGGGCGTCCCCAGTAAACTGAAACCGGCACAATCTGGAGATCGAATTTTTCTTCCTGCTCCAGGGCCTGCAAAAAATCCTGTAGTAGCGGTGATTGTTTTTTACGCCGCCGTAACCAGCCGAACATGGGGTTGCTTGAGGCAATGTTATAAACCGAACGATAAGCCGAAATTTCCTCGATCGGAACAGGCTGGCGAGGATCCTGTAACTTCATTTCACCGGTGATCTGAGTGAGTACCAGCAGGTCACTGAGGCCGCGATCAGCCAGTACATAGAGGGTAGGTTTGTTCGGATCTAATTCATAGGGCGGGTTTTCGCGCGGAAAAACCTCGACCTTGACCCATAAAAACATAAGCCATCGAAGAAAATTTTGAAACTGAATGATCATGGGATATCAGGACTCGATTTTTTCATGCCAAAATAACAGGGAAAGCGGACTTTATCCATCTGAACTCTATGCGCAGAGCAGAGTCACATTATTCATCTTAATAGCGTCTACTAAGCTGAAGGCCGAAGGTTATGTCGGGAGCGGAACCTACCAGGATATCTTCGGAGAAAAACAGGCTAAGGTCGTGATTCTCGAGTAGTTGTTTGAATGTCAGGCCGAGCTGAACTTGTATCGAATTCCCGAGTGCCGTCAGCGCGCTGTTTTTGACCATTCTGGAATGCATATCCAGTTGCAGGATCCCGCTAACAGTCGAATTAAACGCGTGGTCCAGGCCGAACTGAGCAACCCATACCTGCCTCTCCAGACGATCGGCCAATTGACCGCCCTTGCCAAGGCGACTCATGCCAATCAGGCCAAACAGGCTGGATTGGGTGGTAACCGCGCGTGTTTTTCTAAGCCAAAGGGCAAGGTCTGTTACGTCGTTCCCGGTGTTGTCAGCGCTCGAACCGGCAGGCAAGTCTACTGTGAAAGAGATCTCAGTGGCTCCTTTATCATCGCCTGCCAGGGCATAGCTTAAAGAAAGCGCTATGTCACCGAGTCCGTCGGAACTGCGTAATTGTTGATAAATCACTTCACCGTTTTGGGTGTAACTGATATTCAGTTGATCGTTTGGGACCAGGTTGCGGCCATTTTGCGGGAACCCAAAAAAATCATGCCAGTCTTCGATAAAGCTATCGAGCATTCCTGATCGAGTGGAAAAAAACGGGATCGTGGCACTGGCCCGCCAGGCCTTATGCTGATAAGCGATCGATAGATCGTAACGATAGTTTTCAGCATCGATTACCAGGATTTCGTTTCCCTTAGCCTGCGTTTGAAATGTATTGGTGATGAATACCGAATGTGAAAAATTCCAGCCATCCTGTGTCTGAGGGCTGTTGGTTGGCAGATAGTAAGCCTGAAACATCGGGTTCTGATCCCTCGTGCTCAGGCCTGCTGCTCCGGTAGATACGGGGCTAAGGGCAAGCAGCAACGCGACCCCGCAAACGATCTTCAGGGTGAGGATGTCAGGGAGCCAGTGATCCCCATAGGACTTGTTCAGAGCTCCCTTAGTCGTAAATGCCATGTTCCCGCGTGGCGAGGAATTCTATTTCCGGCCAGCGCTCCTGCGTCATGATGAGGTTGACACGCGATGGTGCGATGTAAGCGAGGTCACCGGCATGATCCAGCGCAAGATTAGCGCGAAGCCTGTTTTTGAAATCATCCAGTTTTTTCTCGTCGCTACAGGAAACCCAACGCGCGGTGTTTACATTCACCGCTTCGAACTGGCAATCGACGCCATACTCGTCCTTGAGCCGGTGCTCGACCACGTCGAATTGCAGCACGCCGACCGCACCCAGGATCAGGTCATTATTGGCGAGGGGCTTAAATAACTGGGTGGCGCCTTCTTCGCAAAGCTGGGTTAATCCTTTCAGCAGGGCTTTCATCTTGAGTGGATCCTTCAGTTGTGCTCGGCGAAATAATTCGGGCGCAAAATTCGGTATTCCGGTGAATGCCAGATTTTCACCCTGAGTAAAGGTGTCACCGATGCGAATAGTGCCATGATTGTGGATGCCAATAATATCACCGGCATAGGCTTCGTCCACATGCTCCCGATCGGCTGCCAGAAACGTGAGCGCCTCGGGAATTTTCACGTCTTTATTGATACGCACGTGCTTTACTTTCATACCGCGGGTGTATTTTCCCGAACAGATGCGCATGAAGGCGATACGGTCGCGGTGATGTTTATCCATATTGGCCTGAATCTTGAAAACAAATCCAGTGAGTTTATCCTCGTCGGGATGCACTTTGCGCGTTTGTGTCGGGCGCGCCATGGGGGCTGGGGCGTAGTGGGTAAAAGCATCGAGCAATTCGGCCATGCCAAAGTTATTGATCGCCGAACCAAAAAATACCGGGGTTAATTCGCCGCGCAGATAACTGTCGAGGTCGAATTCGTTCGAGGCGCCACGAACCAGTTCGATTTCTTCGCGAAATTCTGCAGCCCTGTTACCCAGGACTTCGTTCAGTCGGGGATTATCGAGGCCTTCGATAATTTCTCCGGATGAAATCTTGTCCGCATCGCCGGCAGAAAACAGGTGCACCGAGTCCTTTTGTAAATGAAACACGCCTTTCAAATCTTTACCCATGCCCATCGGCCAGGTAACCGGCGCACAGCGGATTTTCAAGATTTCTTCTACCTCATCCATCAGGTCGATAGGGTCGCGCCCCTCGCGGTCGAGCTTATTGATAAAGGTGATGATCGGTGTATCACGCAACCGGCAAACATCCATCAATTTGATGGTTCGTTCCTCCACGCCCTTGGCGCAGTCGATGACCATCAGTGCCGAGTCAACTGCGGTCAGTGTGCGATAGGTATCTTCGGAAAAATCTTCGTGCCCGGGGGTGTCGAGTAAATTAATAATGCTGCCCTTGTAGGGAAATTGCATCACCGAAGAAGTGATAGAAATACCGCGTTGCTTTTCTATTTCCATCCAGTCAGAAGTAGCGTGTCGAGCGGCTTTGCGACTTTTAATCGTGCCCGCCATCTGGATAGCCTTGCCGAACAGCAGCAATTTTTCGGTCACCGTGGTTTTACCCGCGTCCGGGTGTGAAATGATCGCGAAGGTACGGCGCCGACGCATTTCATCGATGTCAGACATGTAAACTTTCTCTGTTAGCTGGATTTACCACAATGGAAAAAGGGGCTGGATGCCACATTTTTCCAATAAAAGATTTCTAGGAAATTTGTCGGGCAAAGAGCAAAGCGTCTTCCTTGCCCTCGGGCGCGGGATAATAATCCTTTCGGCAACCGATTTCATTAAATCCGGACGAATTATAACAATTAATTGCAGGCGTATTGCTGGGTCTGACTTCGAGCATCATGATTTCGGCATGCTTTTTTCGAGCGATGTCGAGTAGAAAGTAGATAAATAATTTGCCGTAACCCTTACCCTGATATTGTTTGGCTATCGACAGGTTCAGCATATGGCTTTCACCTGCTGCCACGCTTATGACCGCATGCCCGACGATTTCATTGTGCACTATCGCGAGCCAGCAATCATAGCCAACCCGTATACAGTCCCGGAAAATTCGCTGCGACCAGGGGAATTCGTAAACCTCATTTTCGATACTGATAATCCTGGGCACATCGCCGATTTTCATCGGTCTGAAAGAAAGCTCGATTCCGCTCATCGGCTGAGAATTTGATGTAGTGTTTTCATGTCCTGCCAGGCTATCGATTTGGCCGACGGATTACGAAGTAAATAGGCCGGGTGATAGGTGACTTTTACCGGAATATCCGATTCGGGCAGCTGGTGGATTTCCCGGATCAACTTGCCGACCGGGCCGGTGGAATTGAGCAGGCTGTGCGCGGATACTCTGCCCACGGATAAAATGACCTTGGGTGCAATCTGCTTTATTTGCGCACGCAGAAAAGTATTGCAGGCCTGTACCTCGTCACGATGGGGGTCACGATTATTGGGTGGTCGGCATTTGACGATATTGGTGATAAACACCTGCGATCGTGAGAGACCGATCGCCTGTAGCATTTTGTCGAGCAATTGTCCCGAGCGCCCTACAAACGGTTCCCCCTTGATATCCTCATCGTGACCCGGCCCCTCGCCGATAATCATCAAATCGGCCTGCCGGTCGCCAACACCCGGCACCTTCTGGGTGCAGTTGCTGGCCAGATCGCAGGCTTCACATTGATGGATCGAGCGCGTGATATCGTCCCAGCTGTCGAGGCATATTTCAGTGCGAGCCGATACTGGCTTCGGTTTTGTCGCCTCCTTTGCTGGCGCTGCCCGGGTTATTGCCCCTGGTGGGAGAATTTCCTGGACAGTGGGGCTAAGAATATCCTCTGCTCCGACAGGAGCAGAGGAACGTTCAACCCATCGGCGAATACCGATACCTTTCAAGCAGTGTTGTTGTCTCGCGCTTAACACCTGTGGAGTACTCGATTATTAAACATCGCCTAGTTGAGGATGGGTTTTACCTGAGTTACGCACGACCTTATTGAGCGCATTGATATAGGATTTCGCCGAGGCTATCACGATATCGGTATCGGCACCCTGACCATTGACTACATAGCCATCTTTTTCTACCCGTACCGTCACCTCGCCCTGGGAATCGGTGCCGGGGGTGATCGCATTGACCGAATACAACTGCAATTTGACCCCGGTTCCGGTAAGTTTTTCGATCGCCTTGAAACAGGCATCGACCGGGCCGTCTCCGGAAGATTCTGCTTTCCTCTCTTCGCCGTTAATGTTCAGGGTCATGGTAGCCCTGGACGTTTCGCCGGTTTCACAGCAGACATGCAAACTCACCAGCTTGATCGTCTCGTTTTCGGTTTCAAGCGCGGTTTCGGTCACCAAAGCCTGCAAATCCTCGTCAAAGATTTCGTGTTTCTTATCGGCCAGGGTTTTAAAGCGGGCAAAGACTTCGTTGAGTTCCTCTGCGGAAGAAAAATCTATATTCAACTCAGACATGCGTGTCTTGAAGGCATTACGCCCGGAGTGTTTACCGAGTACCAGCCTGTTGGTAGACCATCCGACGTCCTGTGCGCGCATGATTTCGTAAGTTTCGCGTGATTTGAGTACGCCATCCTGATGGATACCGGATTCATGCGCAAATGCGTTCGCGCCAACGATAGCCTTATTCGGCTGTACGTTAAATCCAGTGATGCCGGCAACCAGTTTGGAACAGCTCACAATTTGCGTGGTATCGATGCGGGTATCGCAGGGAAACACATCCTGGCGTGTGCGTACCGCCATGACGACTTCTTCCAGCGAAGCATTACCGGCGCGTTCACCCAGGCCATTAATGGTACATTCGACCTGGCGGGCCCCCTGCAATACCGCAGACAAAGAATTGGCGACCGCGAGCCCGAGGTCGTTGTGGCAGTGAACCGAGAACATGGCCTTGTCCGAATTTGGAATTCGTTCCATCAAATCTTTGATCAAAGCACCGAACTGATGTGGGATATTGTATCCAACCGTGTCCGGAATATTGATCGTAGTGGCGCCTTCCTTGATCACCGCTTCGAGGATACGACACAGGAAATCCGGATCGGATCGCCCGGCGTCTTCGGGTGAAAATTCGACATTATCGGTGTACTTGCGCGCCATACGAACCGCCTTCACAGCGGCATCGACGACTTCATCGGGGGACATGCGCAGTTTATGCTCCATGTGGATCGGGGAAGTTGCCAAAAAAGTATGAATACGACCCGAATTGGCGGGTTTGATCGCTTCACCGGCGCGCTCGATATCGATCTGCTTGGCTCGCGCCAGTCCACATACAGTGCTGTCTTTAATGACTTCGGCAACGGCTTTAACCGCCTCAAAATCGCCATTGCTGGCGATCGGGAAACCGGCCTCGATAATGTCGACTTTCATAACTTCCAGTGCCCTGGCGATACGGACTTTTTCGTCCCGCGTCATAGACGCGCCCGGACTTTGCTCACCATCGCGCAGGGTGGTGTCGAATATGATTAAATTGTCTTTGCTCATGGCTATCTCGTTTGACTTAAGGTATTTAAAAAAAAGATATGTTGCTTACGTTTGCCCTCGTCAGGAGTTCTCATCTGCCTTACGGCAGCAGAGTGAGCAGCAGAGATAGCAGTGCATATGCAGACAGGAGTGCCCGGCGCTCGGCCAGGACTGGGAAGTTGAATGGTGCGTAGGTGTCTGGCATGACTGAAATATAGCCAACTCTTACGGGCTTGCCAAGTAAAAAATTTGGCTCTTACCTAAATCGAGTGGGTAAATTACGCCTGCAGGGTCGAATTCATTCGACCAATAATCAATAAATAATGCCCGCAGGGTCGAATTCATTCGACCAAATAATCAGCAGATAATACCCGTAGGATCGAATGAATTCGACCCCACTCAATCAGCAGATTCGGCCCGTCTCTGTCGTTTTCGGTTCCAGCGAAACAGTGATATGACGGGACCCGAAAGCATGTACAGAACAGCCAATGCGAATAGCACCGTCGGTGGTTCGATCGATAAAAATACAAACACCAACATTACGATCAGCACTACAAAGAATGGGACTTTCTTGCGCATGTCGATATCTTTGAAGCTGTAGTAGGAGAACCTGGATACCATCAATCCGCCGGCGAGCAGGGTGAGCACCAGGGCCGGATAAACGACTTCTCCGCCGGTAATGCCATAGGTCTCGCAGACCCAGATAGCACCCATAATTACGGCTGCGGCGGCAGGGCAGGCGAAACCCTGGAAATACCGTTTATCGGCGACTCCGATCTGGGTATTAAACCGGGCCAGACGTAATGCGGTTGAGGTGGAATAAATAAACGCAGCCAGCCAACCGAGTTTACCCCAGAATACGGATACCTCCGCCAGGTTAACCAAAGACCATTGATACACTACCAGCGCCGGCGCAACGCCAAATGACACCATGTCCGAGAGGCTATCGTATTCCGCACCAAATGCCGACTGCGTATTGGTCAAACGCGCTACCCGTCCATCGAGTCCGTCGAGTAGCATGGCCAGGAAAATTGCCATTGCCGCTGTTTCATAATGGCCATTCATGGAGGCGATAATGGCGTAAAAACCAGCGAATAGCGCTCCCGTGGTAAACAGATTGGGTAACAGAAAAATACCCCTTCGCAAGGTTTTGCGACTGGGTTTGGGGTTGCTATCGTCCATAGGGTTTCTTATATGCGTCGGGAGATGCCGAATCGTAGTTAATACCTGAAAGGCCCGATTATTCAGGCCTTTCGGTCAGATGTCATCAGTTTTTGGATTTATCTACCAGCGCATTAGCACTTAGCCAGGGCATCATCGCACGTAACCTGGCACCGGTTTTCTCGATTTCGTGGGCCGCGGTATTGCGCCGCCACGCGGTCATTACTGGATAATTGGACTGACCTTCCAGGATAAATTTTTTGGCATAGTTGCCATTCTGGATATTCTCCAGGCATTCCTTCATCGCCCAGCGGCTTTCCTCGTTGATAATTTTCGGTCCGGTCGTGTATTCACCAAATTCAGCATTATTTGAAATTGAATAGTTCATGTTGGCGATACCACCTTCGTGGATCAGGTCGACGATCAATTTTACCTCGTGCAGACATTCGAAGTAGGCCAGTTCGGGAGCGTAGCCCGCCTCTACCAGTGTTTCGAACCCGGCCTTTATCAGTTCGATGAGGCCGCCGCAAAGAACGGTTTGCTCGCCAAACAGGTCGGTCTCGGTTTCGTCTTTAAAGGTCGTTTCGATAATGGCCGTGCGTCCGCCGCCGATTCCAGCTGAATAAGACAGCGCCAGTTCCTTCGCCATTCCGGATGCGTCCTGCTGGATCGCAATCAGATCCGGGATTCCACCGCCCTTGACAAATTCCGCGCGCACCGTATGCCCCGGGGCTTTGGGTGCGATCATGATCACGTCCAGGTCTTCGCGAGGTACCACCTGGTTATAATGAATTGCGAAACCGTGGGCGAAGGCCAGCGCGGCTCCCTGCTTGATATTGGGCTCGATGTCGTTTCGATACAGATCACCCTGGAATTCGTCAGGAGTCAGGATCATCACCACATCAGCATCACGAATCGCCTCGGGCGTATTCTTGACTACCAGACCGGCGGCTTCTGCCTTGGCAGTTGACGCCGAACCCTCGCGCAGCGCGACGCAAACGTCGACGCCAGAATCTTTCAGGTTATTGGCATGCGCATGACCTTGCGATCCATACCCTACAACGACTACTTTCTTGCCCTGGATGATGGACAGGTCACAGTCTTTATCGTAATAAATATTCATAACACCCTCATGTGTCGCTGGACTGGTTAATTAGTTTGCTCTCGATTCAAGAGCAACTCTTATAAAGTTAGTGCTTTCTCGCCTCTTAATATCCCCATCGATCCAGAGCGCACAACTTCGATTATATTTTTTTCATGCATGGCCCTGATGTAGGCATCCAGTTTATCGCCGGATCCAGTCAACTCGATACAATAGGTGGTATCGGTTACGTCGATGATACGGGCGCGAAATATCTCAGACAGATGCTTCATCTCTGCGCGCTGAGATTCACCCTGGGCTTTCACCTTGACAAACATCATTTCACGTTCGATAAAATTACCTTCGGTAAAATCCTGTAACTTGACGACATCGACCAGCTTATTCAATTGTTTGGTAATCTGTTCGATGATTCGGTCGGAACCGTTAGTAATGATGGTCATACGTGACAGGGTGCGATCTTGTGTAGTCGCAACCGTCAGGGACTCGATATTATATCCGCGCGCAGAAAATAAACCGGCTATGCGTGATAGTGCGCCAGCCTCATTTTCGACCAGCAATGATACGATGTGCCGCATTATGCAATTTCCCCTTTTGCCTTGAGCGATGCCTGAATTTTTTGTTGTAACGGAGACAAGTCCATTTCATTGTGCGCCTTTCCAGACGAAATCATCGGGTAAACATTGGCTTCCCGGTCGGTGATGATGTCGAGAAAAACGGTACGGTCTTTCATCGCGAACGCCTGCTCCATTGCATCGTGCAGATCATTTGGGTCTTCGACCTTGATACCGACATGACCATAGGCTTCGGCCAGTTTGACAAAATCAGGGAGCGAATCCATGTACACGTGCGAATAGCGTTTCTCGTAAAAGAATTCCTGCCACTGCCGGACCATGCCGAGATAGCGATTATTCAAATTGATAATCTTAATCGGTATATCGTATTGCAGGCAGGTGGATAGTTCCTGAATACACATCTGGATACTACCTTCGCCGGTGATGCAGGCGACGTCCTTTTTGGGAAATGCAAGCTTGACACCCATCGCTGCGGGTAATCCGAACCCCATGGTGCCGAGCCCACCCGAGTTGATCCAGCGTCTGGGTTTATCGAAATGATAAAACTGGGCAGCATACATCTGGTGCTGTCCGACGTCAGAGGTGATATAAGCATCGCCTTTGGTTACCTTGTACAATTCCTCGACTGCGGCCTGTGGCTGAATCACCTTGTCTTTTTTCTCGTAGGCGTAGCTGTTTTGATCCTGCCATGACTTTATTTTATTCCACCAGTTATCCAGAGCGGCTTTGTCAGGTGAGCGGCTGGAATTGCCCAGAATTTTGAGCATTTCGGTTAAAACCTGTTTCACCCCACCGACGATCGGGATATCGACTTTAATTGTTTTCGAAATAGAAGCGGGGTCAATATCTATATGAATGACTTGCGCATAGGGGCAGAATTTGCTCACCACCCCGGTAATACGATCGTCGAATCTGGCGCCAATAGCGATTAGTACGTCGCAATCGTGCATCGCCATATTGGATTCGTAGGTTCCATGCATACCGAGCATGCCGATAAACTGCGGGTCGGTACCGGGAAATGCGCCTAGCCCCATCAGGGTTTGCGTGATCGGGTATCCGAGGTGACGTACAAATTGACGTAGTTCATCCGCAGCCTCGTCGATGATTACGCCGCCGCCAGAATAAATCATCGGGCGTTTGGCGCTTAATAATAAATCGACGGCACGCCTGATTTGCTTTGGGTGGCCTTTCAGGTTCGGGTTATAAGATCGCATACTGATCTGTTTAGGGTATAGGTATGGAATCTTGATATGCGGCGCGGTGATATCCTTGGGTATATCGATCACAACCGGACCGGGACGGCCAGTGGTAGCGACATAAAAAGCCTTCTTCAGGGTTTCGGCCAGTTTGTAGAGATCCTTCACCAGAAAATTGTGCTTGACGCAAGGGCGCGTGATGCCGACAGCATCGACTTCCTGAAATGCGTCACTGCCGATCGCGTGACTGGGAACCTGTCCGGTGATAACGATCAGAGGTATCGAATCCATGAAAGCAGTAGCAATACCGGTCACTGCGTTGGTCACGCCTGGGCCAGAGGTAACCAGGCATACTCCCGGTTTTCCGGTTGCACGCGCGTAGCCATCGGCCGCATGTGTGGCGCCCTGTTCGTGGCGTACCAATATATGCTTCACGTCATCCTGTTTTTGCAGGGCATCGTAGATGTGCAGTACCGCACCACCTGGGTACCCGAAGAGGTATTCAACTCCTTCGTCCTTTAAAAACTGCATGATGATTTCAGAACCCGATAATTCCACAGCAAACCTCAAACATGGCCTGACGAGGCCACTAAACAATAAGCAGGACTAGAAATCTTATTATGGTTGAAAAATAAATGCACTAACTAAAATATTTGGAAGGAAGGCTCAATTGAAGCTGTTATCGATTACAATTAGGGCTAGCTTTTCCCGTGATGATTGAATCAGCGCGCAGTATCCAGTCGGTCAGGATTTTTTCATCACGAAATTAAATCTACCACCTTCCTCACTCGAAGATAGTAGCTGATTCCCGGTTTGTTTCGAAAATGCTTCGAAATCCTTAACCGAACCTGGGTCGGTAGCAATGATCCGAAGTGTCTGACCTGATTGCATATCGCTCAGGGTTTTTTTAGCGCGAAGAATTGGCAAAGGGCAGTTGAGCCCAGAGGCATCTAGTTCACGATCGTATTCCGCCATTATCAAATCCTCTTAAAGTAGTTAGTTATGGTTGCAAACCGCATTGGTAAAGTCTGCCTTTATATGCCACCCATTTTCAAAACGCAAGCGTATATCGTTATTAATCAATCCTTCCTTAAGCCTGTCTTTTACCATTATACAATTGTACCTGTCGGCTCAGGATCTATCGGTAATCCGCCGTTCGACCATTTGACGATTCCACCGCGAAGGCTAATCACATTGTGGATTCCCTGTTGATTGAGAAATCGGCAAACTTGAGCGGAACGACTACCTGTACGACAATAAACCACGATTTGGTTGGGCGATATCGAAAAGTAATTCAGTTTCAACGGAATCAGGTGCATTGGCAAGGTTCTGGAATTGGGAATTACCCCACGCGATATTTCTTTCGGGGTGCGGATATCCACTAATTCAAAATGGTCGTTAGTTTGAATTAAACGATAAAGATCTTGCGCGTTGATTTCTTTTATTCGGGCCATCTACAAAAAACATGTCATATAGTCATATTTAGGGAAACTCTGCAATAGGCAGAGGTACCTTAGATAAATTATTCTGGATATTCCAGGTTTTTCAAATATTAGTATGGTCTAATATTATATGTTTTTCCAATCAATAAGGCCAACGGCATGAAGGGTGCGTCAGTACTGAAAAAATTGAAGCATACAGTAGTTGGTGCCGCACTATCATTGGTATTTTTATCGCCAGCTTACCTGCCACCTGCCCTCGCCGACCAGGGACTCCCGCAACTGGGTGAGAATGCGGTATTCAATATCGAATGGGAAAGAAAGCTGGGAGAAAAATTTTATCGGCGGTTGCTCGCTCAAGGTGTAGTGGAAACCGACCTGCTGCTGGATCAATATATCAACGAATTAGGAGCGAGATTATTGTCTGGACTCGATCGTCGTGTCCGGGACTATCGTTTTTTTATTGTGAAAGATATGGGGGTCAACGCGTTTGCAGTGCCTGGCGGCTTTATCGGGGTCAATATTGGATTAATAAACCAGGCGAAAAGCTCACACCAACTGGCTTCTGTACTGGCACATGAAATTGCCCATGTGCGGTTAATGCACAGTCTTAGGCTTATGGAGAAAGCGAGCAGTGTTAGTAGCGCGGCTTTATTATCGCTGCTGGCAGGTATATTGCTCGGTGGGTCTAATGCTGAAGTCGGCGCAGCAATGGTCTACGGCAGTGTTGCGGGAAGCCAGCAATCGGTGATTAACTTTACGCGCGAAAATGAGTACGAAGCAGACCGTCTCGGAATCGAATTGCTGCAAGATGCCGAGTTTGATGCCAACGGCATGGTCGAGTTTTTTAAAATTATGGAAAGGCTGGCCGGTAATACAGGAATCCAGAGTATCGAGTATTTGCGAACTCATCCGGTGCACGTCAATCGAATTTCCGAGGCTGAGGCCAGGATAAGGTCGGGAACCCTGCCGCGACAGGACGATATCTACTATCCGATGTTCAGGGAATACTTGCGCTATGTGAACTCGGATAATCTTGAGGTGACGGGGGGGCAGTTCCGTAAGGCTCTGGCGTTGACCAAGCTAGGTCAGTACCAGCCAGCGAATCAGATTTTGCTTAAACTCCATCAGCAAGACGGTGAGAATATCTGGTATGGCTACACCCTGGCTGAAAACCTTGAATTTTTGAATCGCCCCGAGGATGCTGAAAAGATATATCGACAAATGCTGGAAATATATCCGGGCGATTATGTTTTATCCCTGCGCCTGGCTCGTTTTCTAAGAACCAGCGAGCAGTACACCGCAGCCCTGGAAATAGCACGCCCGCTTGAAATAAATCACCCTCGGAAACAGGCGGTGTTTTATGAATTAACTGAGATTTACCAGCGACTTGGCCAGACAATTTTCGCCATGATGTCGGAAGCCGAGTATCACCGACTGGCCGGCAATCGTGAGCGGGCAATACAGTTATATGACGAAATTTTAAGTTCTGCCGAAACCGATTTAGCCACCGAATCCAGGGCTCGAGAAAAGCGTACACAGATCGAGTAGCCATAAGTAGCGGGAAATTTGTCCGATGTGTTTATTCAGCCCCATTATTGCTATTATCCGCGAACTTTTTTAACAGGTTCTTCAAGTGAATATTAACTTCCAGGCTCTGGGGTGCCGATTGAACGAGGCCGAGCTGGAAACCTGGGTGAGCCAGTTTTTGAAACTGGGGCATCAGGTGACCACCGATAGCGCAGAAGCCGACATCATGATATTCAATTCCTGTGCGGTGACTGCCGAGGCCGATCGTAAATCGAGAAAACAGATCGGGCGCCTGCACCGGAATAATCCCCGGGCCAAAATGGTGGTTACCGGGTGTCATGCCAGTCTGAATCAGGAGCAGGTCAAAAATTACCTCGGGGTCGACATGGTGGTCAGCAACCAGGACAAGGACCATCTGGTCGAGAAAACCCTGGATCATTTCAACCTGCCCGATTCCGTCAGTCAGGTGGATACTGAAGCTGCATTGTTTTTGCGCGGCAGGCATCGTGCGTTTATCAAGGTGCAGGACGGCTGCCGTTATCGCTGCACTTACTGCATTGTGACGATTGCCCGAGGTGCTGAGCGGAGTCGTAGTATTGATGATATCGTGAATGAAATCAATGAGTTACACAGACATGGCGTTCAGGAGATGGCTATTACCGGGGTTCACGTCGGTGGGTATGGCAGCGATACCGGATCGAGTCTTTACGCATTGTTGAATGAAATTCTGGCGCGTACTGAAATACCCAGAATTCGTTTAGCCTCGGTGGAACCCTGGGATATACCGGATAATTTCTTTAATCTGTTTAGGGATTCACGCCTGATGCCGCATATGCATCTGCCGATTCAAAGTGGCAGCGACAGCGTATTAAGGCGCATGGCGAGACGATGCAAGACCGCGGAGTTTACCCGCATCGTCGAAAAAGTGCGTGGTGAGATACCCCTGTTTAATATCACAACCGATTTAATTGTTGGTTTTCCCGGAGAAACCGAACAGGAATGGCAACAGACCCTGGACTATGTCGAACGCACCGGTTTTGGCCACATGCACATATTCACCTACTCGCGACGTGAAGGCACCAAAGCAGCAGGATTACCAGGGCAAATCGATCCGACGATAAAAAAAGAACGCAGCAGGCAAATGCATCAGCTGGCGGCGCAGCTAAAAGCAAAGGAGCTGGAAAAACACCTGGGAAATACTTATCCGGTGCTGTGGGAACAGCAGGCTAATCGGGACGCAGGGTTATGGACTGGCTATACCCCACACTATCATAAGATGGTCTCCGACGACGCCGGCATTCGCGCAGCGGAAATTAGCGATGTCGTTGTCGATCAGGTATCGGGCGATGGGCTAAAGCTGGTAAACCATAGCAGGCAAAGTGAACTGCATACCTGTTTTTGAATCTGTTGGATGTGATCAATGCGGCGATTTTCCTTACCTCCCTGTTCAGTTGGATTTGTTTCGGTATAACCTGATGCGGCAGATTATATAAAGCCGGGTATAGCATAGCTAATGAATAAATTGAATTCTTCAGTTTTGACACACTCTTTGGCTGAGCGTTTGTGGCCATATTTCGGCTGGCTGGTATTCTTGTTTTTTACCACATTTTTGGTGTTTGATCGGGTTGTATACGCCCTACTGGCACTGTTCCTCGTGGTCATTGCATGTGTCATCGCATATGCATATCGTCTTCAATGGGACAAGGAACTGCGAGTCCTTGCCTGGGTGCTGGTAGCCAATTTGTTGCTAGCGCTACCCAACATTGTTCTGGGGCGAGATGGATTAATTTCCCTGGAAAATCCGGTAAGAATGTTAATGATGCTACCTCTGATATTGGCGGTAATGTACTCAGGGTTACGCATACGATTTATTAGTGTCGGACTGGCTGTCGGTATGCTGGTAGCAGCGCTGGTAGTTGGTTGGCAATATTATTTTCTGGGAGAGGATCGCCCCGGCATTCACTATAACCCATTACTATTTAGTGAAGTAGCTATGTCAGCCTTTGCCGTGTTACTGGCGGCTAGTCTCGTCTATCGGGACAGATTGGCACCACTCTATATAGTGGGCCTGCTGGCAGCATTTTTCTGTGTCATTATTTCAGGCTCACGAGGTACATTAATTGCAATCGTACCAATGGCGTTCTATTTAATGTGGTGGGGTTGGCGACGTGGCGCGGTGAATCGAGTGTTTTCCAGTCGTCGATTTCTTTGGATTTCAGCAATAATGCTAATTCTGAGTGGATTGCTCATCAGCAGTGGATCGTTTATGGAGCGAATACATTTAGCCGCAAAACAAACCACCGATTACATGGAGAATGCAAATACTGAGACGTCGATCAGTTTACGCCTTGAACTTTGGCGGGGTGCCCTGATGGCGGGGCGTGATCACCCGTTACTCGGTATCGGCTTTCGGGAGCGCCATACCTATTTGAATCAAAAGATTGCGGACGGTGAGTTAAAGCCATACGTGGCTAACAGTCGTCATGCCCATAATGACTACCTGGATGCTCTTCAGAGTAGGGGCGTCCCGGGACTAATATTGCAGCTACTGATCTACGGAGTGCCGATATTGATATTTATGCGTGGCCTCGCAGAAGCGAGAGATGAAAAACTGTTTGCCGCATTGGCTGGCATGTTAGTGACAATTAGTTACGCCACCTATTCTTTAACCGAGGTACCCATGCATAATGGTCAGCCCCTGGTCTTCTACATTGTCATCATCTCACTTTGCATCGGCATAATTAAACATACCAAGAGCGCTGTTAGTGCAGATAATCCACGTAAATCTGGCTAGTAGTCTATCCGGTGGAGAGTACCAGACCCTGGCGTTAATGTCGGGTTTGCGTGATATGGGAACCGAGCAATGGTTGGTCCACCGTCAGGGCTCACGTGTGGGCGCACTGGCCAAAGAGCAAAACTTACGTACATTGACAGCAGGGCAGGCTTTTTTCTCGCTGCGTGCGGGCTGCTGGCGCAAACCGGTGATACTGCACGCCCATGATGGTCGCGCGGTACACTGGGCTAGAATCAGTGCAGGGCTTCACCACCTTCCATATTTGGTTACCCGACGAACTCACACTATTCCGAAGGATAACCGCTGGACTCATGGTACATACGCTAACGCTTGCCGTGTAGCTTGCGTTAGTGGATTCGTAGAAGAGGGTATGCAGGATTATGATGCTACTCTCAATAGCTGCGTAGTGCATGACGGAGTGGTTGGATTTTCGAGTGATGCAGAGTGTTCCAAAAAATTGCGCGAGGCTCATTCCAGTCGGGTGATTGTAGCCCAGGTAGGTCGTCTGGCGATTGAAAAAGAAGTAGGAGTAACTCTTGAGGTAGCGAGACAGCTAGCCGCCAAAAATCTACCCTTACAGTTCTGGATTCTTGGTGACGGTCCGATGCGTACCGAATTACAAGCCGCTGCGGCTGATCTTGACAACGTGGAGTTCTTTGGCCATCGCGACGATATAGGCGATTTTCTCGCCGCTGCTGATGTATTGGTGCATCCGGCCCGTCATGAAGCTTTTGGCTCCGTAATAGTCGAAGCCATGCAACAGGGTGTTGCGGTAATCGCCTCGCGGGTCGGTGGTATTCCCGAGGTAGTCTTGGATAACCAGACGGGGTTGCTGATAGAATGTGGCGATGTTGCTGGTTTCTGTGCGGCGATCGAGAAAATGTGCAACGAACCTGAATTAATGGCGCGCATGGCGAACGCAGGGCGCGAGCGAGCGGAGTTATTTTCGCTAGAAGTGATGACCGAACGCTATCTGCAGCTCTATCGTCAGTGTCTTGAGGATTTTTCCAGGTCCTGATCATGATGTCGGGGGCTTTATAGCTGATGGCTGAAAAAGAATATCAAGTCGGATTCAGTGTCGTGCTTCCCAATTTTAACGGAAAGGACTTTCTGAAAAAAAATCTGCCTTCTCTACATGAGGCATTATCTGAGGCAAGATAACCTTACGAAGTAATCGTTTCAGATGACTGTTCAACCGACGACAGCGTCGAGTATCTAAAACTCAGTTACCCGGAAATAAAAATAGTCAGCACACTTAAAAACACCGGTTTTGCCACGGCCTGTAATACCGGCATTGCCGAGACGCGATATAGCTATACCTGCATCGTCAATACCGACGTGACCTTTGACTCCAATTTTTTTAAGAATGCGGTGAAGTACTTTGAAAATCCGAATCTCTTCGCGATAAAAGGCGATATCGTCAATTATCGAGAGCAACCGGAGAATATTCTAAATATCGACAAGGACATTGTCGTGTACTTCAAGCGAGGCTTTTTCAAATTCACAGCAGCCGAAAAACGAAACACGGTTAACTATGACAACATCCTTGTGTTATTGGGCTGTTGTTTTGTGTGTCGTACAGATCTAATCAAAACAATGGGTGGTTTTGACGAGCGATTTTCGCCTTATTTCTGGGAGGACCTTAGATCTGGCGCTAACCGCGCTTGAAAAAGGTTATGATTTGGCTTACGTGCCGGATTGCAAGATTTATCATCAGATCAGCTCGACAATAAACAAAACGCAGTCTGATATGAAAAAACGTCTGGTATCAAATCGAAATAAATTTATTCTGGCCTGGAAGCACCTCAATTCTCCGGCAAGGTGGTCGATTCATGTTTTTTCGTACTAGCATCTTTATGCGTCCGTTGGATTACACTAGATTGGCGATATTACGTCTCGTTTTTTTACGCTTTGGTTCGTTATGCAAAAAAATGTAACCGCTTGATCTTTTGATTGTAAAGGTAACCAGCAAGAAGAAACGAGACTTACCGGCTGGTATCTGAGAGGTCATGGAATCTATGGCCTGCGTTACACAAACGCCTGGGCATGTCGACCATCGTACTGAGACTCTCAAGTCCACTCCGCCGAGATTCCCCTCTGCTGCTCTATCCAGATGGTCAGAAAACGGTCTTGTTGTGAAAGTTAACGGGATAGCAGTAAATTGCTATACAATCGTTTTAACCGTATTTAATTAGGTATTCGACAGTTGCATTCCTTTAGAAGCTCTGTAAGTAAACGCCTGTATACCTATAGACTTAAAAGCAAACAATGTGCAGATTTATGGAAAGGGCAATATTGGGAAGCAGAAAATTACGAACATATTATTTCCTGTAAAAGCTGTCCAAAATTTGATGTTAAAAATTTAAATTGCCTGGTTCCTTTTGGCAGCCCGGTAAGGAAGTGTTCTACTGCTGCTCAGGAAGCCAATTTACATTCTCTTTTTAATAAAGATATTCTGGAGATAGGATTTGGTAAGCATTCTATACCTCGTCAATTAGTAAAAGATGTTGGTGGTACCTGGACAGGAATCGAGCCAATGCTACCACAATCCAAAAAAGCTATTTTTGGAAAAGGGGGATACGGCCATGTTGCGGATATCCCTTTTCCAGATCGTACTTTCGACATCGTAACAGGTATTCAGAGTCTTGAGCATTGGGAAGAGCCTCTGCCGAATATTGAACTGAAATCTAATTACGCGGAATGCCTAAAAGAAGCCCATAGAGTATTGAAGCAAGGTGGATCTATCTATTTCGATGCCCCGATTTATTTACATGGGCATGAAATGTTTATCACAGGTGATATTGCACGTATTCGTAGTATATTTGATTCTAAACTTTGGCAATTAATATCAATTTTAGAATTTATTCTTTTTCCAAATAATAATTCTGACCATTCTGTTTTAGCCACAAAAACATATCCATCAACATTTCTCATAACTTTTAGTAGAATGTTCTATTAAATTCTTTATTGTGATTTAAAACAACATTTAAAAATAATGGTTTATTCATTGTACTATATGATAATTATGATTGTTAGCGGAACACCGGGAACTGGTAAAACAACTCTTTCAAAAAAGTTAGCTTCAAAGCTTAAATTTTATTATATAGATGTAAATAGAATAATAAAAAAACGGGGTATTTCAGAAGGTTACGATAAAAAAAGAAAAACAAAGATTATAGATGTTAAAATACTAAATAAAGCTTTGATTAAAGAGATAAAAAAATACGATAAAATCAAATCAATTAAAAATAAAAAACATGGATTAATCATTGATTCTCATCTGTCTCACTATTTACCAAAGAAATATGTTGATATGTGTATAATAACAAAATGCGATCTTAAAATTTTGGAAAAAAGATTAAAAAAGAAAAAATTTTCAAAAAATAAAATAAGGGAAAATTTAGATGCAGAAATATTTGATATTTGCTTACATGAGGCTAAAGAAAATAAACATAAAATCATAATAATAGATACCACTAAAGATATTAACATTAAAAAAATAATTAAAAAAATTGATAGACTATGAAACAAATATCTTCATTGGAATTGAATTATTTGGTAAAAGAATTTAAGTTAGTAGAAAATTCAAGAGTTGATAGGATATATAATGATGGTAAAGAAGATGTTTATATCCAACTCCACAAAAGCAATGAAGGTAAAAAAATATTGAGAATTATTGTTGGCAAGTGTATCTTTTTTTCTGCTACAAAATCAATTGATGAAAGCCCTTCTGGTTTTTGTTTATTCTTGAGAAAGCATCTTGAAGGTAAATTTCTGGATTCGATTGAACAGTTAAAACCTGAGAGAATATTAAAATTAATTTTTAAATCTAAGGATGAAACTAAAAATCTTTATCTCGAATTCTTAGGCAAAGGTAACGTAATCTTGTGTGATAAGGACGATATGATAATTGATTGCTTAATAAGGCATAAATTCAAAGATAGGACTATCTTGCCTAAGAATAAATATATATATCCAAATATGCAATATGATCTATTCGACATAAATAATAAAAATCTTATAACCTTATTAAAAAATTCAAAAAGAGACAAAATTATTACCTCCCTCGCAACAGAATTAGGTTTAGGAGGGGTTTATTCTGAAGAAATCTGTTTGATGAGCGATATTGACAAAAGTATTATACCCAAAAAAATAAATAATAATCAAATTACAAAATTAATCAATTCATTAAAGAAATTAGTAAAACAAAAAAGTAATGCTAATCTAATATTTAAGGAAAAAGAATTAATTGATGCAATTCCCATAGATATTGAATTATACAAGGATTGTGAAAAGAAGAATTTTTCTAATTATAATGAGGCATTAAATGAATATTTTGCACATGAAATCATAAAAAAGAAAGAATCGCCGTACATGAAGAAAATATCTGAGCTTAAGTGGATCATAAGCGAACAGGAAGATACTTTAAAGTCCTTAAAAGTAAAAGGTGACCAATTTAGGGAAAAAGCCGATATTATATATTCAAATTACCAAATTATCAAAGACATATTAGACGAAATCAACAAAGCAAGCAAATCATATTCCTGGAAAGAAATCAAGGAAAAGGTTAAAGGACATAAGGTTGTAAAAGATGTTGATGTTAAAGAGAAAAGAGTTGTTTTGGAGATTTAAAATCAGTAACCTTTTTAAATCGACAAATACTTCTCAATATTGGACGGCCATAGGGGCTTGGTTCACCGGATCCCATTCCGAACTCCGAAGTTAAGAAGGCTTCCGTTTCTAGGTGTACTGTACTTCGTATGGGAAACTAGGAAAGCTGTCCACCTTTTCTTATTTGAGCTTGATTTTAATTAAGGTAAGCTTTTTAAATGAATTTCTATTTTCAGTAAAATATGAACATATCGGCAATAGGCGCAGGATACGTTGGTTTATCAACTGCAACAGTATTTGCAGAACTGGGTAATAATGTTATAGTTGCAGATATATCCAAGGAAAAGATAAATAATCTGAATAATGGTGTAATGCCATTTTTTGAGCCAGGTCTTAAGGAGCTTGTAATTAAGAACGTAAAGGAAAAACGACTAAAGTTTGTCGATAAAAATAATTATGCCATAGAACATGGCGATGTAATCTTTATTTGTGTGGGTACGCCACCCAAAGAAAACTGGGAAACAGAATTAAAATATGTAGAAAATGTAGCTATTGAAATTGCTAAAAATATGACTTCCTATAAGGTTATTGTTCACAAGAGCACAGTCCCTGTTGAGACCGGAGATAATATCAAAAAGATCATTAATGATAATGTTAAGGAAAATATAAATTTTGACGTTGTAAGCAATCCAGAATTCTTAAGGGAAGGAACTGCAATAAAAGATACCTTAGAACCGGATCGGATAGTGATTGGAGCAGATAGTGATAGAGCGATAGATATCATGAAAAAACTTTATGGACCTATTAAAGCTCCGTTAATTATCACCGATATAAGGAGTGCAGAGTTGATAAAGCACGCATCTAATGCATTTTTGGCAACTAAAATATCTTTCATCAATTCTGTTGCAAGAATATGTGAACGTTCAGGAGCAGATGTCGAAAATGTAGCTGTAGGTATGGGATACGATAAAAGAATAGCAAAAGATTTCCTGAATGCGGGCATTGGCTATGGTGGTTCATGTTTTCCTAAAGATTCTCAAGCATTTATCAAGATAGCTGAAAAATATGGCTACGATTACAAGCTACTGAAAGCCACAAATGAGATTAATGAAGAACAGAAACAAATCTTTGTTAAAAAAATTAAGGATACATTAAAAAATAATGATAACAAAAAAGTTGGAATCTTAGGATTATCATTCAAACCTAATACTGACGACATGAGATTTGCGCCGAGCATTTATGTTATACAAGAACTGCAAAAGGATGGCATAAAAATAAAAGCTTATGATCCGGAATCAATGGAAAAATCAAAAAATATTCTTAAAGATGTCGAATACTGCAAAAATCCCTATGAGGCCTCAGAAAATACTGATGCTTTGATCATACTTACAGAATGGAATGAATTCAAAGAATTGGATTTCAAACGAATAAAATCATTGATGAACAACCCATTAATAATTGATGGAAGGAATATCTACAACCCGGATGATATGGTAAAAGAAGGATTTAGGTACATAAGTATAGGGAGGAAAGAAGTGAAGTAAATGGAAGCAATTATACTGGCAGCAGGGTATGCTACAAGATTATACCCTTTGACGGAAAATATACCCAAATCTTTGCTTAAAGTTGCAAATAAAAAGATAATAGAACATATAATTAGTAAATTGGAAGAGATAGATATTGTAAATAATATCTACATCGTTACAAATGATAAATTCTCACAACAATTTACAGAATGGCTTAAAAATTTTCATTCAAAAAAACAAATTGAAATAATTAATGATGGAACCAAAAGTAATGAAGATAGGTTAGGGGCTTTGGGTGACATAAATTACGTTATTAACTTGAAAAATTTGGATGACGACTTGATCGTTATTGCCGGCGACAATCTTTTTGACCTGTCATTATGCGAAATTACAAGTACTTTTAATGAAAATAAATATAACATAGTTGTTCTGCATGATGTAAGGGATTTAGAACTTGCAAAACATTATGGAGTTGTTCAGATAGATGGAAATAAAATTGTGGTAAATTTTGAAGAAAAACCCATTAGACCAAAATCTACGTTGATATCCACGGGAATATACTTTTTCCCAAAAAAAACCTTACCATTAATAAAAAAATATATTGATGATGGAAATAATCCGGATAAAAGTGGAAATTTTATTAAATGGTTGTATAAAAAAGAGGATGTATTTGCTCATGTAACAGAAAGAGAATGGTATGATATTGGTAGTAAAGATCAATTAGAAAAAG
>JADFMY010000114.1 GCA_022563685.1 Pseudomonadota bacterium
AGCGCATGTTCAGGAACTTGAAAACATGGTAGATGAGACCTCCATTGTTCGTGGAGGCAACGATCTTGTTACCGTTGCGCGCACTCTAGCAGCATTTACGGGGGGCTCGTATGTGACTCCTCAACATGTTGACGCGGTGGCACACGGTGCTCTTTCTCATCGCATTAGTTATATAAGTGGGAGAGAGCCCAATTCCGAGGGCATCAAAAAACTTATGCACGATGCGGTGAGTTCGGCGCGTGCCACCTATACAGGCGGTGTTTAATATGTCACAAACTCCTTGCGAATTGATTGAAGAGGTCTCTTTAGATCTCACATATCTGCTTGGTTCATCGGGCGAGGCAGGAGGCATTTGGCAGTCTGCTTTCAAAGGACTAGGAACCGATGCCATCTCCTTGCGTCCTTACCAATCGGGAGATAGTCATCGCGATATTCATCGCCCATCATATGCTCTCTTCAAAAGAGGAGAGCGTAGAGAGGTAATGGTCAAAGAATTTATTGATGAGGTGAATCTCGTTGTGTGGCTTTTTATGGACCTATCTGATTTTCTAGTATGCTCTGGTGATCTCCCATCGCCGTACACTAAACCAAGTCGAGATACTGCATCAATATTCTCTGCTATCGTTATGGCGGCAGCAGAATCTTGGGGAGTTTCTGTGGGACTTGGTGGTCGTCGATTAGAGACCATGTATCCAGCTAGTGGCAGGGAGTATTTTGAAAGCATTCTTTCTCGTATTCAGGAACTTCCTGTGCAGGAAATATCCGAGGTTCTCATACAGGATCGTCTTGTACAGCAAGAAGCTACCCTCCGGGGAGCAAAAAATTCATTGACATTCTTTATTAGTGGCTTTACTCACAATGTCGAAGAGTACGCCAGGATGTTTAGGAATGTTCGTGTTACCAATAGAGTTGATGTCGTTCCTGTGTATCTTGATCCTTCTTGGGTGTGGGATACGGTGGGCGGAACCTTTGAGATGGCGTGTGAAGATGCTTCTGGGAAGTTGTCTCGCATTGTGACCAATGCTCATGGGCGATCCCGTATTGTCGAAATGGCGAAGAGGCATCGCATAAAGGATGGCAACGTATTCGCAAGGGCGAATCTCCCATGGATTCATCTTACAGAACCGAATGCTCGTCAAATTGAAGAACGAATGACAAATTGTTTTGTAGAAAAACGCCAAAGTCTCTAGTATAGGAAAGGAGGACCACATGAGACCTAGAATCTATATTGCAGTCATCGCAACTGTAATTCTTGCTCGATATTATTTTCGGGAATTGACACTATAGGGTGCCTTGAAAAATAGTAAATTTTTCGTGACAGGTTTTTGCTCCTGCAAAACCTGCATACATGCCGTCCATGGCAATAAGAGCAAGGAACTGAAATGTATATGTAATACGTGAGGAAAGCTGGCCCCAGCGCAGCTGCTTTGGGTCTTCGAGCACGGTACTGACGCGGCTATCGCGGAAAAGGTGCATTTTTCGAGGCGCCCTAGAACCTTTCAAGCTCGGGGTGCGCGATCTGACCCAGATGTACATGCATCTTGTTGAACTCGGCACAACGCGCCAGCGTCGGAATCGCCTTGCCCGGGTTGAGAATGCGCCTGGGGTCAAAAGCGTCGCGGATAGCGTGAAACTGGTTGCGCTCGATTTCACTGAACTGTATGCACATTTCACCGAGTTTTTCGAGGCCGACACCATGTTCACCCGTAATCGTGCCACCATGCTTTATACACAGTTGCAGAATTTTACTACCCAGTTCCTCGGTTTTTTCGAACTCCCCCGGTTTATTCGCATCGTACAGGATCAACGGATGCAAATTGCCATCCCCAGCGTGGAATACGTTTGCGATACGCAGACCATACTGTTCCGACAGGCGACCGATTTCGCGCAATACGGGACCCAGGGCTTTTCTTGGAATGGTGCCATCGATGCAATAGTAATCGGGCGATAACCTGCCCACCGCCGGGAACGCATTCTTGCGGCCCGACCAGAACAGCAACCGTTCGGCTTCGTCTTTGGCGAGTCGTGTTTCTACCGCACCCGACTCGATGAGAATGGCCTCAACCCGTGCAATCTGCGCCTCGACTTCCTGCGGGCTTCCATCGAGTTCGCAAAGCAGAATTACTTCGGCATCGACTGGGTACCCGGCATGCGCGAACGCTTCTGCTGCCCGAATCGCCAGGTTATCCATCATTTCGGCACCAGCCGGGATGATGCCCGCAGCGATGATGCTGGCAACGGCGTTGCCGGCAGTTTCCACACTATCGAATACGCTCAGAATGACGCGCGCGCATTCGGGTATAGGCAAAAGTTTCAAGGTGACTTCGACCACGATACCCAGCATGCCTTCCGAACCGATCACCAGCGATAACAGATCATAACCCTGCGATTGCATCGATTGCTGGTCGATGACGATCAACTCACCACTGGCGGTTACCAGTTTTACACCGAGTACATTGTGCAGCGTTAAGCCATATTTCAGACAATGCACGCCACCGGCATTTTCCGCCACATTGCCACCGATTGAGCAGACGATTTGCGATGAAGGATCGGGTGCGTAGTAGAGTCCGAGCGGCTTTGCCGCTTCAGAAACAGCGAGGTTTCGAACCCCGGGTTCGACCACCGCTGTGCGCGACTGGAGGTCGAGTTTAATAATACGATTCATTTTCGCGAGGCTGAGTACGATACCCTGCGCATGGGGAACGGCTCCACCCGAAAGACTGGTGCCGGCGCCCCGGCTGACCACGGGAATTTCGCGCTCGTTACACAGGCTGACTATCCGTTGCACCTGCGCAATTGTCTCTGGCAGCAAGACCAGTAGCGGTGTCTGCCGGTAGGCGCTCAGACCATCGCATTCGTAGGCTGCCAACGATGTGGGCGCATCGATGACCGATTCGGGCTCCAGGATAGCCCGGAATAGACTCGCAAGCTCCGCTCGTTCGGGCTGACTCATGGCAACGATACCGTGTCTGATAATATCACCCGTACATAATAGCTTTTGCTTGCCGCAACCACCAGTCGCTGTTGATTAAATGTGGCGGACTTATCTGATTCGCCCGGGCTTAATCAGGGGCTCCATAACTGCGTTTTGCTTCCTGCTCGGTGATGTAACCCCGCCTGATATCCTGCTCGAACAACTTGCGATCCCGGTCTTTAGGGTCGCCGTAACCACCGCCACCGGGCAGATTTAACACCAGGTGTTTACCGTCGGGTATCCATTGCTTGCCCTTGCTTTGCATCGCACTGCCATCGTCGAGGCTGACGCTGCCGGGCGCTCCAGGATGCCCGCCATCACGCCCACGCGCCGGGTTTTCGCAGCGGTCGAACATCGAATTGATATACATTCGATGCCCCGGGTTAGCCGATATTTCGATCACCTGCCCGAGACCGCCGCGCTGTGCCCCGGCACCGCCCGAACCCTCGCGTAATTCCTTGCGCCAAATGGTGATTGGCCCGATCTGTTCGGTCACTTCGGATGACATGGTATGCACGCCGGATGGAAATGCCGTGGCGCTCAGGCCATCCAGGGTCGGGCGGGCGCCGGTTCCACCCGAGTTAAACATCAGTATCTGTACCTTTTGCGAGGCTTCGCTTGCAGAGGAATTCGCCCCTTCGATCGGTGTAGTACCCAGCTGAACAATCCACAACGCGCTGGACCCCTCAGCGGGGACGGTGTCGGGCAACACCTTGTGCAATGCGCCGAGTACCACGTCGGGCAAAAACTGCCCGAGCACATGACGAATGGCGACCGGTGCTGGATGCACGGCATTGAGTATGCAATTCACCGGCGCGCGCACCTTGAAAGGTTCGAGCGACGCGTGATTGTTCGGAATGGTTGGCGTCAGCGTACATTTGAGCGCGTAACAGGCGTAAGCTGTGGTATACACCAGCGGCACATTAATGCCTTTCTTGCTCAGGCCCGAAGTCCCTTCGAAATCGGCTAACACCTGCTGCTCGGACACATCGAGCCGCACCTTCATCGTCACGGGCGCATCGTAGCCGTCGACGGTCATTTCATTTCGATACGAACCGGCCGGCAAGTTTTTTAATCGCTCGAGCGTGGCACGCAAACTGTTGCTGAAAATAAAATCGCGCAGCTCATTCAGATCGTCCAGATCGAATTCGTCCATCATATCCATCAAACGCCGGTGTCCGATGTCGTTGCAGGAGGACAGGGAATACAGGTCGCCGATGACCTGGTCGGCTTCGCGCACATTGTGGCGAATGATATTGATCAAACGCATATCAACTTTGCCACGCTCGGCAAATTTCATGATCGGGATGCATATACCTTCCTCGTAGACTTCGTTGGCATCTGGGCCAAAGCCCCGGCCGCCGACGTCAACGACGTGCGCGGTAGCGGCAAAATAACCCACCAGCCTGCCTTTTCGAAACGATGGGTTGACGAAGGTAAAGTCGTGCAAATGACCGGTACCCTTCCACGGATCGTTGGTAATATAAGAGTCGCCCTCGTATATATTTTCTGCGCCAATATCTTCGATGAAATTTCCCACAGCCTCAGCCATCGCATTGACATGACCCGGCGTACCGGTCACAGCCTGCGCGATCATCTTTCCATCCTGGTCGAATACGCCTGCGGACAGGTCTCCCGCTTCGCGCACCGAGGTTGAAAAAGCGGTGCGTAACAGGGTCAAAGCCTGCTCTTCGACCACCGAAATCAAACGGTTCCACATCACCTGCATGTGTACACTGGTTATACCGCTAACCTGCATCACCGGCCTCCAAAGTTTTGCGTTGCACCAGCAGGCATCGGTCACTCTGCATGATGGCTTCGAACCTACTGTTTACTATCGTTGTAGTTTCATTTTCAACAATGATCGCTGGACCAGCCACTTTACTTCCCGCTACCATCGATTCTCGCTCGTATACCCCGGCCTCGACAAATGTTTGCTTACGTGCATCGAAAATCCTGCGTTTTGACAGAGGGGTCAGCGAGGACTCTAACGGTACCGGCGCCACGGGTTCAACCGCTGCTAAAGTGGAGCTGGATTGCACCGACCAGTTCATTATTTCGATATCGAGACCTTCTAATGCACGACCAAACAGGCGAATGTACTCGGCCTCGAACAGGCGCCGAATTTCCAGGTCGTCACCCGCAACAAATGCCCGATCAGGCAGCACCACGACAATTTCCCAGCCCTGGCCCTGGTAGCGCATATAGGCCTTGATTTCACGCCTGAGCTCGCTCTCGGGCGCGCCCGCGCGGGTAAATTTTTCTGCTTCGCTGCTGAGTTCCTGAATCAAGGCATTGGTCCAGTCCGGGTCGAACTGGCTTAGTTTCAGGTAGGCTCCACGCACTGCCTCGAACCCGAACGGCGCGCGTAAAAAACCGATCGCGGACCCGACGCCGGCGCCGGGTGGTACCAACAGGGTATCGATATTGAGTTTTTCGCATAGGCGGCTGGCGTGCAATGGCGCCGCACCACCGAATGCGATCATGGTGAAGTCACTGAGCTCCTTACCGCTTTCTACCGCGTGAACCCGGGCTGCGTTAGCCATATTTTCATCCACCACTTCGCAAATGCCGATCGCCGCGGTTTCAGAGTCCATTTCGAGCTTGTCGCCAATATGGCGTTCGAGAGCTGTAACCGAATTACCCCTGACCAGAGTGATATCGCCACCGGCAAAATTATCCGCATCGAGTCTTCCGAGCAGTAAATCAGCATCGGTCACTGTGGGATTTTCGCCACCGCGGTCATAACAGGCCGGGCCGGGTTCGGAACCCGCGCTTTCCGGCCCCACACGAATCTGGCGCAAGTCGTCTACCCAGCCGATGGAACCGCCTCCCGCGCCGATTTCGACCATTTCGATCACCGGTATCGAGATCGGCATTCCGGAGCCCTTTTTAAAACGACAGGTTCTCGCCACTTCGAAGCTACGCGCGGTTTTGGGCGTGTGCTGTTCGATCAGGCAAATTTTCGCTGTAGTGCCTCCCATGTCAAACGAAAGTACGCGGTCGAGGCCGTAGCGCGCGGCAAAGTCGGCAGCGTAAATGGCGCCTCCGGCGGGACCGGATTCGAGCAGGCGTACCGGAAATTCGATTGCGCTTTCGATCGAAATAAGGCCGCCACCGGAATGGATCATGAACACCGGGCAATCCGCACCGACCGATTTCAGGCGCTCGACCAGCCGTTCCAGATAAGAAGCCATCAAGGGTTTGACAAAGGCATTGGCGCAAACTGTATTGAAGCGCTCGAATTCGCGCATCTGCGGCGATACTTCGCTGGAAATGGATACGCCCACGCCGGGCACCAGGCGCTCGATGATGTCCCGCGCGCGTTGCTCGTGTTCGCCATTCATATATGAATGGATAAACCCGATCGCCACGCTTTGGTAAGCCGATGCTTTAATTTTCTGCGCGATATGCTGAAGTGCCGACTCATCCAGCGCGACCAGTTCACCGCCACTGGCCGCGATTCGCCCGGCCACGACATAGCGGTGTTCACGCGAAATCAGCGGCGGCGGCAGGCTCAGATTCAAATCGTACTGATCGAACCGACCCTCGGTACGCATTTCGATCACATCGCGAAAGCCCTGGGTGGTGATAAATGCCGTTTTGGCACCCCGCCGCTCGATTAATGCATTGCTCGCGAGCGTAGTACCGTGGATTAGCTGATCGACCTGCTCGATCTCGATACCAGCCCTCTCCGCTACCTTGACCAGCCCCTCGACGATGGCTTGCTCGGGCTCAGAATGGTCGGTCAATACCTTGGCCGAATGCTGGCTCGGCCCGGCCTCTATCACAACATCGGTAAAAGTGCCCCCGATGTCGGCGCCGACGCGAACCTGGTGTCCCTGATTGTCAGGCACCGTATCCCCGCGCTACCAGGGAAGCGCAAAGCAAAACCCCGATAATACCAATGAGTTGGTAATGGATTAGCCGGTGCAAACGAAGTACCGACTGCGCCGATAATTCTGGTGCCTCGCCCCTGACCAGCAGCTGGTTCCAGCGCAAATAAGTAAGGGTTGGATAAATCGATAATAAACCGACAGCCACCAGCAATCCCAGCTTGAGCAGGAAATAGGTATTAGAAAAATAATAGTCGGCGCCCTTGTCGAACATAAATACCCGCAAAAATCCAAATAACAATACCATTGCCGCAGCTAAACCATACGCCTTGTCCGCGCGCTGGATACGCAGCGCGGTTTCGACGCTGAGTGATTCGGAGATTAATGCCAGTTGCAGCACCAACGCGCCAGTCAGCGCAAAAAATGAAAAAAAATGTCCGAAAGAAATAAATACAGAAACCAGCATGGTGTCAGGGTTGTATAGGTTTTTAAGACTGGGTTAAAATACTTCGTCGAATAACGCTTCCATCGCGTCCCAGGATTTATTGTCCGCCAGCGCGTTGTATCCGAGGTCCAGCCCATATTTCTGGCCATTCTCATCGGCTGCCTCATTGGTAAAGCCGTGTTTTGCGTTCGGGTATACATTCACCTGGTAATCGGCCTGGGCGGTATCCATTTCCTGTTTGAAGCCTGCCACATCGTCCATCGTCACCATCGAGTCTTCTTCCCCGTGACAAACCAGCACGCGTGGCTGGATACTGCCAGGTGTTGCGGTGTGAAACGACCCCAATGCGCCGTGGAAACTCACTACCGCCGATAGCGGCAAGCCAATGCGCGCCATATGCAGCGCCATCGCACCGCCGAAACAATATCCGATCGCCGCGGTCCTTTCCGCATCGACCTGGGGCTGGTCCACGAAAGCCTGGTACCCGGCCTGCAATGCCTTCGTTCCGCTGTCCATATCACCGAGCACCGCGTTCATCAGGCTAGCCGCTTCGTCCGGGTCACCGGCCACCTTGCCTTCGCCAAACATGTCGATAGCGAACGCGACATAGCCAAGTTCAGCGAGCTTTTTTGCACGGTTCTTTATATAGTCATTCAAGCCCCACCACTCGTGAATCACCATGACTCCAGTCCTGGGAGGGCTGGTCAGATTATTGAAAGCTACAAATCCCCGATGGGTGATATCGCCTACCTGGTAATCCACTTCGCTGGTGAGAATATTCATAGTCCCTCGTCGTTCAATAAACAGACAGCACAACATAATTCAGATGCAGGTGAAAATCCACTTTTGCGATTGAATCAGAGTCCGACTGCTTGAGATTCCATTGTATTCGATCTAGATTGATCCAATGAACCGACTCGACCACCTGGTTATGCCGCAGACTCCCTCGAACAGGGTGTCGATTATGTGCGCTCAACCCTGGATGTCGATATCCCCAGGGGCGGCGTTCACCAGATCATGGGAACCCACAATCATCTATTGCAACTAGGTAACCCGTAGGTTTGGCTGAGCCTGGGAAGCCCAACATGACTAATCCAAATCAATATGTTGGGGTTCGTCCCTCTCGGCAACTGCTCCTGCGTCGCCTAAAAGCGCCTACTGTTG
>JADFMY010000199.1 GCA_022563685.1 Pseudomonadota bacterium
GTAGCTGCCCAAGTTGAGCACGCCCTCGAAGCGGCCCTCCTCGGAGATGAAGCTGAACGCGTGGTATCTGGCGACCACGATCTTGTGCGCATCGAGTCGGTGTAGGGCATTGATAACGCCGGTTACCAGGGTAGCCGGTTTGGCCCAGGGGGCACCGCGCTTTATTTCGGCCATTACCCGGTCCTCGCCAATTACGATCGATCCGGACGTGCAGGCGTAGCAGACCACGCTCGGGCGCGCGGCAGGTTGCAAAATTGACGCCGCCTCGGCCATGCCGTCGATTTGCGCAGCCAGGCTGGCGACGTTGCAGTCGTTGGGCATTTTGAGCCGGGTGATACTGGGGCCTACGCCCTCGGGTGAGAGGCGAAAAATATTTTCTTCCATGACAAGATCCATGGAGATAATGATGAAACCGAGCTTGGCGCGCCAATGGGTGCCATCGTCGTAGGCTACTTCACGGGGATTTGAACGGACCACGGATGCAGTGGCGACAATCTCTTTTACTTCTTGCGACATTACCGCCTCCTTAATATGGGCGTGGGGTGTGTTTGTATCTATAGCCTGGTATTGCGTTTGTATGTATAGCCTAGTATAAAGCTATATACAGCATTTTTCCATACGTTTGACGATTAAGGCCTTGAGCCCTGGAATAACTGATCACCGGTTGTCAGCCAGTTCTGCTTTTTTCACTACATAAAATCCATTGACAATGTAGCGTGATATTTAACTGTCTGTTTTTTATATACTAATTATGAACTACAGGCTTTCCAAAATTCGATTCTCGGCATCGGATAGAACACGTCGGCGTGCAGCGCAAAGAAATTACTTGACAGTCTAATTTCATCAGGCTAATTTCATCGATGCTACCTGTATACAGGTATGTTATACCTGAATCCATGGCTTCAGCGTGGATGCAGGCGGAAAGCGAAAAACAATTGACAGGAGACCCGGAATATGTCGACAGATCCACACTTGATGGGCGCGGAAAGCGAAATGCTGCCCCTGTTTCAGAATCGCACAGAGGAACTGCAAGGCCTTCTTAAAGATCGTGGCATTGATGTGCTTATCATCAGCAATGCCGATTCGATTTACTATTATTCCGCCTATTGGGGGGACCTCGGGCTGGAATTTGGTCGTCCAACCCTGCTGGTTGTTGCAAGCGACGGAGAGGTCACACTTATAACACCCGAGTCTGAGTCGCTAATGGCCAATGCAATGACCTGGGTAGGTAATATCGGTTTGTATTCCGACGGTGTTGGTGAAGAGTGGCACGACCCGCTACGCAAGGCGCTCGGGCACGCTGCAAACAAGGCGGCTATTGCGATTGAGAGCGACGATATTCCGGCGGTTATCTCAAACTTTTTGCGCAAAGAATATAGGCTTGACGATGCGATTGATGCCACGCCGATAATTGCGCAAATGCGGGTAGTCAAGAGCGAGCAAGAGCTCAATATGATCCGTCAGGCCGGGCAGGTCGCCATCGCCATGGGGATCGCAGGGCGCGATTCCATGGCAGTGGGGGTTCCCGAGTACGAAGTGTCACTGGCTTGCTTGACAGCGGGTACGCGAAAAGCGGCTGAGATCATCGCCGCTGAAGACCCGGACTCGCTGATGAGTCCGATGATCCACAATCTTCAGGCGCTGCAATCCGGCGGCTTTACCAGCTATACGCACCTGCATCCCAGGGTGAAAAAGATCGCCCACGGCGAACCGGTCTATATGTGCTTTTGTTCGATCTGCCATTTCAACCAATTTAAAATTGGCTACGATCGACAGTATTTCGTGGGCAGCGTCGACGATGAAACCGCACGGACTTACAACACCGCAATCGAGGCGCAGTCGGCCGCGCTGGCTGAAATGCGCCCCGGCGTCGCCGCCGAGGATGTCCACAAGGCTGCCGACGAAGTCTACCAATCAGCCGGATTTGCACCTTCGTATCGGACCGGCCGTGCGCTGGGCTACTCGTCACTGGAATCGCCCGAGTTGAAGTACGGCGACAGGACTCCGCTCGAACCCGGCATGGTGTTCGCCGTCGATGGGGGTATCACCGTACCCGAGGTCTTCGGTGCCCGCGTTGGCGACACGGTTATCGTCACCGAAGACGGCATCGAGAT
>JADFMY010000115.1 GCA_022563685.1 Pseudomonadota bacterium
ATCGCCGCGAATCGCCACGATCGTACTGCCATCAAGGAAACTGCCCGACTTCGACGCTTCGGACATCGCCAGTTCAGCGCCATCTGCCATAGAGGGAGTCAGGGATTCGATGGGGCCGGTAAATCCCAGGAGAATACCAATCTTGATCTCTGCGGCAACAACCGGCAATGACATCATCGCCAGCAGTGTCGAGGTTATAAGAATTTTTTTCATTTGTTTTTCTCTCTATAAGTTTTAATTCATGATTTTATTTACCCGGAAATCCTTAATATTGTTATGATTGAATTTCCGTGCGCCCAGAGCTAGATTTTATCACTGTTTGGCGGTTCATGCATTCGCAGGCGCGATATTTCGCGCCGAACGTGACCGATTTGTTGAAATTTCGGTTGCTTTTGTATCCTATTGTCTTTATTTTCAACGGTCTTTTTAATCAGCTTTACAAATACTAACCAACTATGCCAATGGACGCCAGTATGAATAGTGAGTCCAAACCTTCGAGCTGGAGAAATTTTCCGATCAAACAGCAGCCGGTTTACCCGGATCTGCAGCGCCTCGAACAGGTGGAACAACAATTATGTAATTATCCGCCGCTGGTCTTCGCGCAGGAAATCCGGGATTTAAAGCAGCACCTGGCGGAGGTTTCCGCTGGCCGTGGATTGCTCCTCCAGGGTGGAGACTGCGCGGAATCGTTTGCCGATTTTCACGCAAACAGGATTCGCGACAATTTCAAGGTTTTATTACAAATGGCCGTGGTATTAACCTTCGCCGGCCGCCGCCCGGTCACCAAGATCGCTCGAACTGCTGGTCAGTTTGCCAAACCACGATCCGCGGACTTCGAGGAAGTCGACGGCGTAACCATGCCCAGTTATCGTGGCGATATCATCAACAGTGCAGAAGCAGATCCACAGGCGCGCATTCCCGATCCGACACGCATGCTCGATGCTTATCACCAGAGCGCGTCGACATTGAATTTATTACGCGCTTTTGCGCAGGGCGGTCTGGCCGATTTGCACCAGGTGCATGGCTGGAACATGAGTTTTGTCGAAGCTAGTCCGAGCCGAGAGCGATATCAGGATATGTCGGATCGCATCGAAGACGCGCTCCATTTCATGGAAGTCTGTGGCATTACTTCGCAGACGGCGCCGTCGATCCGCGAAACCCAGTTGTTTACCTCACACGAAGCGCTGTTACTTAACTACGAAGAAGCACTCTCGCGCATCGATTCCTTTACCGGCAAACGCTACAACTGCTCAGCGCATTTTGTCTGGATCGGCGAACGTACCCGCCAGCTTGACCACGCGCACATTGAGTTTTTCAAACAGATCGAAAATCCGGTTGGTGTCAAGATAGGTCCGACCATAAGCGACGACGAATTAATCCGCCTGATCGATGCACTCAACCCCGATAACGAGGCCGGCAGGCTCACATTGATTACCCGTATGGGCGCCGACAAGATTGCGGAGATTCTTCCTGGGTTGATTAGAAGGGTACAAAAAGAAGGCCGCAATGTAGTCTGGTCATCCGATCCGATGCACGGCAATACCGTCAAGGCTAGCAATGGCTATAAAACACGCCAGTTTGACGATATTTTGCGCGAATTACGCCAGTTTTTTGCCGTACACCAGGCCGAGGGCAGTTACCCGGGTGGCATACACCTGGAAATGACCGGGGAACACGTAACCGAATGCACCGGTGGCGCCTACCAGATATCTGACTCCGACCTGAGTACCCGCTACCTGACCCGATGCGACCCAAGACTCAACGCCGACCAGGTACTGGAACTCGCCTACCTGATAACTGATTCCCTGAAGAAGTCGGTTTGAAATGTCTTCCTCCCCTTTCAGGACTAATAATTTGCCTCAATCGACCACGACCATTAACAAACTGGAACAGGTATTACGGGCCAACCAGTTTGCGATCACAGCCGAAACCTCGCCGCCAGATGCCGCATCGGCCGATGTTGTTCTCGATCGCGTCAACTGTCTGAAAGGTGTCGCCGACGCGGTCAATGTGACCGATGGCGCCAGCGCGCGCGCGCATATGTCGGCACTCGCCACTGCCGCCATCATGGCACGCGAAGACATCGACCCGGTACTGCAGTTGACCACACGCGACAGAAACCGGCTCGCGTTACAGGGAGATGTGCTCGGCGCGTCGGCGCTCGGAATCCATAATTTTCTGTGCCTGACCGGCGATAAAATGACAGCTGGCGACCAGCCTGACGCAGCCGAAGTATTCGATATCGACAGCGGCGCACTGATGCGTCAGATGCGCGATATGCGCGATCTGGGAACCTATCCTTCAGGTCGGGAAATCAATCCCGCCCCTTCGCTTTTTCTCGGTGGCGCCGAGGTGCCCATCGACCCGGATGCCGATTGGTCACCCGCGCGCATCCTGGCCAAGATCAGCAATGGCGCACAGTTTTTTCAAACCCAGTACTGCTTTGACCTTGGTATCGTTGAACGCTATTGTCACCGGCTGGCGGAGGAAGGCATTACCGAGAAGGCTTATTTCCTGATCGGCATCGGCCCACTCGCTTCGGCAAAATCGGCTCGCTGGATGAACGACAACCTGTTCGGCGTGCACGTACCCGATGACATTATTAAACGCCTCGATGGTGCGGACGACCAGAAAGCCGAGGGACGTAAAATATGCGCCGAATTGTTGCAGGCCTTTGCCGAAATCAAGGGTTGTGCCGGCGCACACCTGATGGCCCCACACCAGGAAGCCGCCTGCGCGCAGGTGATTCAGGAATCCGGGTTGCTCGAACGCAGAAGCCGATTGCAATAACGCTCGAATCAGCCTGTTTCGCAGGCACACCTGCGCGATTGAGTCTTCAGCGGCATTCTTGCAAGGCTCCAGATATATCGATTATCTAGCGCTGCAAGACGTGTCGAGCCAGCCCTCCAACAGGGAACCAATTGTTCTGGAAAACAAGTCTCTGAACCCGCTTAACCTTTGACTATACAGACCTTTCCTCGTAGCATTGCCGCCCTGTTGAAGGATATTTACGGACAGTAGATGAACAACGTCAAGATCAAAAATTTCAATGTCGGCAAGGGTGAAAAGCTCTGCGTGATCTCCGGTCCCTGCCTGCTGGAAAGTGCCGATCTGGGTATGCGTGTCGCCGAGCATATGGTCAAACTCTCCGAAAAACTCGGCTTCAACTACGTATTCAAATCGTCTTACGAAAAGGATAATCGTGGTGCGGCCAGCAACCATCGCGGACTCGGCATCGATGAAGGGCTCAAGGCGCACCAGGCCATCGGTAAGGAGTTCAATGTCCCGCTGCTGAGTGACGTACACCGCGAAACTGACTGTGCTATAGCTGCGGAAGTACTGGATATCCTTCAAATACCCGCTTATCTGTGCCAGCAAACTTCACTGCTGATCGCCGCCGGCGAAACCGGTAAGGTCGTCAATGTGAAAAAGGGGCAGTTTCTGGCGCCGGAAGATATGTCTTCCGCGATCGACAAGCTGGAATCGGTAAACAACAAAAATATTTTACTCTGCGAGCGCGGTGCTTCTTTCGGTTACCACCGGTTGGTGTCCGATATGCGCTCTATTCCCATCATGTCCGATTTGGGCTACCCGGTAATCTTCGATGCCGGTCATCTCGTGCGTATTTATGGCATCAGTTCCAAAGATCCACGCGGTGGTGAGCCACAGTTCATCCCCGCTCTGTCTCGTGCCGGCATGGCTGCAGGCGCTCATGGCCTGTTCGTGGAAACCCATCCAAAACCGATGGAAGGTTTATGCGATGCCGCCTCCATGTACAAGCTCGACGAGATGGAAGGTCTGCTCACTAAAGCCGTTCAAATCCACGACCTGGTTCAGTCCTGGGATATTAACTAATCGGTGGACGAACTTTCCGTTGAACTAAAACAGAAATTACTCGGCATCAAGCTCATCGTGCTGGACGTCGATGGCGTGCTCACCGATGGAGCGATTATCCTCGACGGCAAGGATTCGGATACCAAGCAGTTTCATGTGCAGGATGGCTTCGGTGTCACGCTGGCGAGGCAGGCGGGTATCCGCTGCGGCCTACTCACCGGCAGGACTTCCGATGCGGTTAAACGCCGCGTCGAAGAACTCAAGATCGATTATTACGAATGCGGGCATTTCTACAAACAGGATGCATTACAGGACATGATCAGCGGTGCCGGTCTAAGCCCTGAACAGGTGCTCTACATGGGCGACGATGTACTCGACCTGGTATGCAAACCCCACGTGGGTGTCTTTGTTGCGCCAGCCAATGCAACCTCACGCGTGCAGCAGGACGCCGACTGGGTGACCCGTCGAGCAGGCGGTGATGCCGCAGTCAGAGAAATGATTGAAACCCTGCTCGATGTGCAGGGCCTACTCGAAAGTACAGAAGATTATTTTATTGGAGCCAAGCAATGAAAATTTACGTCGATAGTGCCGACATGACAGAAATCCAGAACGGTCTTGACCTGGGCCTGTGTGATGGCGTCACCACCAACCCCACCCTGATTGCAAAAACCGGAAAGTCCATGACCGAAGCGATCAAGGACATCTGCTCGGCCGTCGATGGCGATGTGCACGCGGAAGTGCTGTCACTGGATGCCGAGGGCATTTATAAGGAAGGTGTGGAATTCGCAAAAATTTCCGCCAACATCGTGGTCAAGATTCCGATGTGCCACGAGGGCCTGAAAGCAGTAAAACGTTTTTCTGACGAAGGCATTAAAACCAACGTGACGCTCATCTTTTCCACCAGCCAGGCGATTCTGGCCGCCAAGGCGGGGGCTTCGAATGTCTGTCCGTTTGTCGGCCGTCTGGACGACATTTCAAACCCCGGCACTGGATTAATCGGCGAAATCGCCGCGGTGTTTGATAACTACCCCGAAATCACTTCGAAAATCATCGTCGCCTCTATCCGTAACCCGTTACACGTGGTTGAATCTGCATTAGCCGGCGCGCATATCTTTACCATCCCGGGTGGCGTGTTGAAACAGATGGAAAAACACCCCTTGACCGATATCGGCATTGCCGCTTTCCTGGAAGACGCCAAAAAATTTACCTGAAAACCTTTTCATTCGCCAGGATTAAGCAATGAAAGTCACAGGCTGCATCCCCAGCCGCTACGCTTCGACGCGACTGCCCGGCAAACCGCTATGCGATATCGGCGGCAAGCCGATGGTAATACGTGTAGTCGAACAGGCCATGCAGGCTAAAAGTCTCGACGAGGTGGTCGTACTGACCGACGATGAACGCATCTTCGAAACTGTCAACGATGCCGGCTACAAGGTTGTGATGACATCAAAACATTGTGCTTCGGGTACCGACCGTATTGCTGAATACATGCAACAAGCTTCGTCCACCGATATATTCGTCAACATGCAGGGTGACGAGGTGCTGTTGAATCCGGAACACATCGATCAACTGGTGGGTGAGTTCATTGAAGACGACGACGCCGAAATGGGAACACTGGCTCACTGGGAATCCAGAGCAGAGGTGCTCAAGGATCCAACCACGGCCAAGGTGGTCACTCGTCAGGACAATAAGGCACTCTATTTTTCCAGAAACTGTATCCCCGTATTACAAAACGGAGATTTGCCTGAAAAAGCGCTGGTGCAGATCGGCGTCTATATTTACACCCGCGGCGCCCTGGAAAAGCTCAGCCATTTCGGACAGGCCCCTCTGGAGAGAACCGAGAAACTCGAG
Source organism: Pseudomonadota bacterium (assembly GCA_022563685.1). Classification (GTDB taxonomy): domain Bacteria; phylum Pseudomonadota; class Gammaproteobacteria. Next base: position 5,686 of record JADFMY010000115.1, read on the forward strand.
CAATTAAGAGCACTGGAGCATGGCATCAATATCGGCATCACCATCGTCGATGATTATCAAAGCCTGTCGGTTGATACCGAGGAGGATCTGGTTAAAGCGCAGGGGATTTTTGGGGGCTGAGTAATATGAAAAGTATTTCTGGCTTAGGTCAAACTGGGGCGAATTCATGATTCAAGACCCGACCCCGATTTCAGTCGCTTGTTAGAGATTTTTTTGTTTCGATACATAAATATCCAACAATTGCCGTATCATTCTCTGGTACTTAATATGGTGTTTACTTGCCTCCGCTTTAAAGAAATCAATAGACTCTTTGCTTAAAACAATCGTCACCTTTACATTTTCTTCCTTTAAGGCCAATGATTTAGGACTGGGCAAAAAGTCATCCAAGACCTCCAATTTACCCAATGGCTCGCCGCTATATCGAATTTGTTTGCTCATAAATCTTTTTACCTCTACGCCAGTAACCTGCACCAAATATGCGAATTCGTTGATTTCGGTAGGTAAAGCGAACAGTCAAAATACCGCTACCGTCCTTGTTGGCGCCGAAGCAGTAAAACCTTCCTTCCAGCTTGCTATGGCTACGATCTTTAGCAATTACCCTGCGGTTATCGAGGAAGGCAAATTGTGCCTCGTAAAATGACACTCCGTGCTGTTTTTTGAATTGTCACAGGGAGTTTATCGAAGCACGACCAAAATCGTGCTGTGGCACGATGCACTCTACAATTCCTGAAGCTTGTTTTTTCTCTTTTCTTCCAATGCTTCTTCAGTCAGAAAACCTAGTTTTCCTGATGCTACGTCGATTTCCAATTGCTTATCCCACTCACCCCAGTCCTTATCGTGAATCCAGCTCAAAAGCTGCATATACTCTTGATGCGGAAGAGATCCAATTGCTGATTTAATTTCTTGTACGGTAGTCATAATTGTGAATTATACCATTTATTGGTTTTCAGGGAATAACGCCCAAGCTCAAGGGTGCGAAGCGGAGCATCCCTTGGGGCGCCTTATAGTTGGACCGTTCCATCAATTGATCATTTTCCTTTATTGCTGTTTCGGTGGAACATGCTTCTGCTGACTACGAATATTTGAGCGCAAAGACATCCCAAATGTTTTTAACAAGACGTTCGAGTCAGCAGAAGTGAACCGTCCACGTCGATGCACTTGTTAGCTGTTTTTATATACGGCACTACGATGTGCAATTTTTACAACCAGAATAATAAGTTCCATATCTTGAATTTCGTATACGATCCGATAAACACCTTGCCTTACTCTATATCGTTCTTGCCCTGAGAGTTTTATACAACCATCTGCTCTTGGATTTTTACATAGAAGTTCAATACATTTTAAAATGCGTTTAACATCTTTATTTGGAATATTTCGAAGATCTTTTGCAACTGATTTCTTAAACGCAAGGCTATATTTTTCCATGTTCTTTTAGATCTTCTAATAGCTCCTCATAACTCAATGTGGCTTCTTTCTCTCTTTCTGAAAAAGCACTCAAGTCTTCCTGATCTTCTCGTAACGCAAGACGTACAGCCTCATTTACAACTTCAGAAACAGATTGATGAGTTGTCGCCGCCTTGATTCTTAGTGCCTGATGGATGTCAGCCTCAAAATAAACCGTCGATCTTTTTGATAATTCACTCATATCACCATACCTCAATTTGTGCAAATTGTAGCGCTATAGCGTTGTAACGTCAAATCGTTGTATTTTACAGCTAGCGTTTGAAATAAGCGGCGGCGCTTTTTGCCGTCCGCTTGATTGACTTATTAGGCATTTTTTTCCGTAAATCGGCCGGTTACATATTTGTGCAATACACTGGACATTAGTGTTTGATAAGGCAGCCCTTCGATTAGAGCTCTTTCTTGCAATAATTCCAGATCCAATTCTGATATTCGAATATTTACCCGCTTGTCCTTCTTAAAAGTAGCCTTTGCAGCTGCCTTATATCTTGCAATGTCAGATGGCTTAGAAACAGAAACCCATTCATCATTTTCATATGATTCCAGGATATCCTTCTCTTCTTTACTCAAATTGTTACTCACTTCATTTCACCTCAAATATTTTTTAGTGGCTTTGCGGCTGGGAATAATGATTTTCAGGAATATTTCGGATTCGGTTTCTAAAAATGGTACCAGGTACGCATAGTTGCCTATGTCCAATATGAATATCCGCTGATTTGGATATTTTGAGGAATTGGGATGCTTAACAATATCCAAAATTTCATTTCGTTCTATGTGATAAATCACGCGTTCAAAAGATATACCTCGTTCTCGTACTAACTGCGCATTCTTTTCAGAATTCCATGCAAAGTGACTCATATCCCTAATTTAGCACATTGTGTGCCTTTTGCAATCACTATAGTGCATAACGTTTGAATCTGGTAGGGAGTGACCCAAAGGTCACCCCCTCCCAACAGAACGGTACGTACCGGCCAGGTATACCGCTCTTCGATCAGTAACCGAACCCATCAGGTTCGAGAGAATGCGATGGTAAATC
>JADFMY010000200.1 GCA_022563685.1 Pseudomonadota bacterium
GGCTGTGGATCCTCATAAGCATAATTACTATAGCGCGTCATGTTCCGGCTCGCCGGAGTGCAGATATAACTGATCGGACCATCGACGATAAACGCGCGCTGACCGGGGGATTGCTGAGAAAACTGGAACGCCGGGGCCATGGTGAGGTGGTGCTCATTGCCATTTGCAGTCAAGATCAGTGTGGTAGTCGAAGGCGTCACTATGCCCGGATTATTATTACTCACTGCATCAGCATAAAAATTATCTGGTACCGTGTTGTAGATGACCAGTCGTTGCCCCAAGGCGAGCACACCCAGGGCAGTATTATTCAATTGACCAAGAAAGTTAAATTCCGTATCGGGCGCCAGAAAGTCAAGAATATCGGTATCGGCGGTGAAAACGCCCCCAAATTCATCCCGATACCGGGCGCCATCGATACTATTGACCATTTCCAGCGCCCATCCTGCTGGAACGACTGGGCTGATGCGAATGCTATTGGGCAGCGCGCGGCGCACGTCGCGTGCTATTTGGCGCAATGCCATTTCGGCCTGATCGACGAGTTGCTGACGCCTGAGCTGGTCGCTATAGGCCTGGATCGGCGTGGTGATCAATAACCCGGCGCCGCCAGCGAGCACCCCCAGTAATACGATCACGACGATCAGTTCGATTAGAGTAAAAGCGGCCTGTCTGGAACGTGTAATCATGGGTATCTGGTCCGATAGCCGCTGAGTACGATTGGGTCGATGGCCGCGTGGCTGACGCTGATATCGATGCGCAGCGAATCGATTGGATCTATTCCGTTGAGCAGGTCACCGTTCACCGTGACAGTAATAGTGTAAGCACCCAAACCAGCAATTGCATTATCGCTTTGATCCCTGGCCCCGACATCCGTCAGGCCGTTATAATCCCGCACATCGTCGAAGGTGGCGCGCGTTGTTTCAGGCCCAACGGCAAAGTCTTTTAGCAGGATTTCCTCCATATAGGCTTCCGCGATCGAGACCGCCTGTTGCTGGATCATCGGGTCGGCACTACCGCGGATGGCGCCGGTGAAAACACCGAGCAAGGCAGCGGCGGCGATAGCCACGACCACGATCGTGGTGATCACTTCGATCAAGGTGAAGCCGGCGTGCCGCCTGGTCGCTGACTTAAGGGACATCGACCAATCCTGTTTGCGCGTAAACGTCGAAACTAAGCGTCGTAGCCCCATCCGACAGGATTATGGTGTCGTCCCCGGTATCGATTGTCCCGCGCGCATTAAATATAATCGTCGCGGCCGACAGGGTAAATCCGCTGGGGATATTGAAGTTCTGGTAATCGTTGCTTCGATTGGCCGGATTTTTAACTGCTATGGTGAACCCGGGATCTATACAGTTGGGCCTCTGGCGTAATTGATAGCCGGAGCCGGGCACTAGTGTACTCACGCGCACGTCGCAACCGGAAACGATCGCCAGTTTCTGCGCAAACTGCACCGCGATCACCGTGTCGTTGAAAAACCCCCGCGCGGCAAATTGATCCGGGCCAAAGAAACGCCCCAGGGCGAACACCGACAATATCCCGAGCAACACGATAACGGTCAGCAATTCGATCAAGGTAAATCCAGAAAAACGCTTAATCTTTACTATAATCACTTGAACCAGGTCACAATTATGATGAGAAACAAGTCACATAAATTCAAAAATATCATTTACTTATAGAGCTATTTGAGTATATTACATTAACTTATAAAGGATTTCACATAAAGGATTTCACTAATCTTACTCTCGCAGGAGATTTTACATGCAAAAATCACAAAAGGGTTTCACCCTGATCGAACTGGTAGTAGTTATCGTGCTACTTGGTATTCTGGGTGTGACCGCACTGGCTAAATTTCAGGATTTGTCATTACAGGCAACCAATGCCGCAATTGGCGGCATCGCTTCAGAATTATCATCCGCGGCTGCGATTAATTATGCCTCGTTTGTTGTCGGTGGAACCTTCACCGCTATCACTACATCTACCTGTACCGCTGCTTTTGTCGCACCACTCTTTGCGTCAAATACATTCCCGACTGGTAATTATACAATAGCAGTAGGTGCTGGAGCTTGTGT
>JADFMY010000201.1 GCA_022563685.1 Pseudomonadota bacterium
TCCCGCCATCTGTAATATGCCCCGCTAAAAACATTTTTTTCTGTGAATTAAAACTATGTATCATAGGGGATAAAGCCCAGTCGTTGAGCGCAATATTCGTTTGCGCGCCGGCGGTAACCGTTCCCCCGCTCGTTGTTGTTGAGTTTGCGATCTGACTTCTTCCAATGGCTGCCGCCGCGATATCGGCCGTATCCCAAGGGTGATTATTGAGTGCTGCATTTAAAATTCTTGGCGCGCCGGCGCCGCCCTCAATCATCGAGATCGGGTTATCTCGTAATAACGTCACCAGGCCGGTAGTGAGCGGGCTGTCAGGGTCAGTGTCGCCGTTGGGAATGTTGGTATAAGATACAGGCATCGGTTAGCTCTCGATTACCTCAATGTGCTGAGTGCGTCGTTCGATAGGATGGGCGCACAGTATCGCATACTGGGCCGACCAGTCGCCCTCGACACCCATCCGGCCCAGGCCGTTATAATATACGCACTCGGGGCAACTGCGGGCCGCTCGACGCGGTTTAAAACCCTTTAATGGGCACCCGATAACGGCGTGCGGTCCGATGGGTATCTCTTTACCTAATTTCTCAAGCATCAAATAATCCTGTAGGCCGGGCTGTTGTCGCTGAATAATGCCGTATCTAGCGCAATAAAACCATAAGCCAATTTATTTGCATCGCTCTCCACGTCGTAATCGTTCAGCGTATTGGGCCCGATCCAGGCATAACGGTCTTGATAATTCAGTTCGACAGCTCGATATTTGTATTGCGTCCCTGGCCCTGGTTTCGTTATTTCTTCGGCGCTGGTAATCTGGAAACGGGTTTCGACGCCGGCGCCGGTTGCATCAGGGACGTGCCGGGTCGTGATGTCGACCTGGTCGCCGGTCCAGATATCGGCGTCCTTTGCATCGAGTTTAAATTCGATGTTTTTCGGCGGCACGCGGAAGCGAGAAAGCCAGCGCCCGCCGCCTTGAACTGCCAGGCTTTTCGAGGTGATAAAACGGGCCTTGATTGTTTTTTTCCGCTTGTCGCCGAACATATCGGACCCTTCCTCGTCGGCGGCAATATGTACATAATGCCCCTGGTAGTCTTTAACCTCGCGCGTATCGACGGGCGAGAAAGGGCGGTAAGAAAATAAAATCCGGGTCAGCCGGCGGCTGTCCGGTGTCGTTACCGATACCGATCCGGCGATCAGGTTCGCGGCGTCATTGAGTTTCGGCGGGGTTACCGTGCCGCGTAACGGTACCAGCGCCTTAAACCGGATTTTCTGGTTTATTTCATCGGTCCATATTTGGAAGAAAAACTGCTCCGCGAGCTCGTTAATCAGTTTTGTCACGCCCTCGGGTTTGGTCAATAGCGTGTCGATGGTGCTGGTCAGATACCAGGTATCCCGCTCTGCATCCCAGTCGGCGGCGGTAATATATGCGCTCGGGATCGTGGTGTAATTTAATAACAGGTCTTGCACCAGGTCGACGCAATTAATCACGTCCAGATGTTTGCACGCCTGGACCGAATCGCCCAGGTCATGCTCGCTGGCCTCGGTGTTCCAGGCGCCGCGGGTCAGGTTGCTAAACACGTTACCGGACCGATTCGCGACCGGGGAAAAAATGGTTTCGTCGCCGATTTGCAGGTAATCCCCCTCGGCATTATATTCGCCCTCGGTGCCGCTGGTCACGGTCAAGCTGGTATCGCTGTCGCTGATATCCGCGACCAGCTCGCCGGTACTGGACGCCGGCGCTTCGGCGCGCTTATCGTCGGCCAGTTTTAAAATATCTTTGGCGACGATGGTTACGCGCCCGGTCCGGTCCGGTCCGGTAACCTGGTCCATTACATAATGGCGAGTCTGAAAATCGGCGATGTCAAAAGAGTCGCCGATGTATCCGGTTTTGATCCTGAGCGCCCGGCCCTGGTAGTAGCGATTGCGCGCGATCATGCGCGCCCAAAATGTCCCGGTTACTTCGGGGTCATAGTTCCGGCTCGCGACATAGGGATCGAAGCCGCGGTCATGATGCGGGAAATCGTCAAAAGTGATAGTGATACTCGCGCGCTGCC
>JADFMY010000116.1 GCA_022563685.1 Pseudomonadota bacterium
ACCCCTGGGTAACACCCGAGCAAATGGTCGAAACCGCGCTCAAACACGAGGTGGATGGCATTGCATTTACCTATTCAGAACCCGCGGTGTGGCTCGAGTATGTACTCGATGTGTCGAAGCTGGCGCGCGAGGCGGGGCTCTTTACCGTCTATGTTTCGAACAGCTTTGTCACCGGCGAGGCGCTGGAGTTGATGGCGCCACATATGGATGTGCTGTGTTCCGATATCAAGAGCCTGTCCGATGCCTTTTACCGCGACATTTGCCCGGTCAGTTCGGTGGAACAGGTGTTGGGGTCGATTAAACAAGCCCGCGAGCTGGGTATTCATGTCGAAACGCGAACCAATGTGATTCCGGGTAAAAACGATTCTCCGGAAGAACTGCGGCAAATCGCCGAATGGATTCTGAATAACCTGGGTGAGGAGAGCCCCTGGCACGTGACGAAGTTTTTCCCGGCTTATCAGTTATCGCACCTGCCACCGACGCCGAATGCGATAATCGATGCGGCCGCCGAAGCCGGGCGCGAGGTTGGACTCAGGCATGTTTATGCGCACACCGATATCAGTTGCGATTGCGCCACCGAAAATACGCCGGTTTCGGCCTGGCTGGAACAGGATGCGGAGGCATTGAATACGATGAATAAGTGCGCCGCCAGTTGTTGTGGGGATGAGGGAATTCTGGTTAAAAAGTTTGAGAGGGCGGCTGGGTTGTTGGGGTAGGGGTCGAAGGCTGGAATGACCGGGCTTTTTTACGGGGGTTTTTTACTGGGTTTCGAGAATTCGGCGTACCGGGGTTGGCAGGCCGTATTCGGGTAATTGTTCTATCGCGACGAAGGCCATGTCTTCATTGTCGGACACTTTAGCTGGCAATTGATCCAGCTCGATGACGGCGAGCGATATGTCGAGTCTGAAGTGGGTGAACTGGTGTTTTAACAGGTTTTCGCTGATCGAGCTACAGGGACTGGTCATGGATAAATGCTGCCTTTGCCAATCGTCGATATCGTCTCTACAGGCTACCTCCGGTAGCGACCACAAACCACCCCAGATTCCTGTCGCTGGCCTGCGCCATAGCAGGAGTCGATCCTGGTATTTGTGCAATAGCATGAGGGTTTGTTTGACTGGTTTGGTCTTCTTCGGCTTTTTCTCTGGATAGCTGGCCTGCGTGCCGTACTGGTAACTCTCGCAGCAATGGCAGAGCGGGCAGGCTTCGCAGGTTGGGCTGGTTTTCAGGCATAGGGTCGCGCCGATGTCCATCATCGCCTGGTTGTACTGGCCGGTGTGTTGTCGCGGGGTTAGCCGTTCGGCAATGTCCCAAAGCGCTTTCATGGTTTTGCCCTGCCCATACCAGCCCGCGACGCGAAAGCATCTCGCGAGCACGCGCTTGACATTGCCATCGAGAATCGGCCAGCTCTGGGCACTGGCGAAAGTCAGTATCGCACCGGCGGTGGAGCGACCAATGCCTGGCAAGTTCATCACCTGTTCGAGTTCGCGCGGGAATTGCGCCTGATAGTCATCGCGTATGATTTGCGCCGCGCGCTGCAAATTTCTGGCGCGCGCGTAATATCCGAGGCCCTGCCAGAGTTGCAACACTGCGTCGGTCGAGGCATCGGCGAGCGAGCGTATATCCGAAAACTTTTCCAGGAACCGTTGATAATACGGAATCACAGTCGCTACCTGCGTTTGCTGCAGCATGATTTCCGACACCCAGACGCGGTAAGGAGTTTTGTCGAGTTGCCAGGGTAGATCCTTGCGCCCGAATTGGCGATACCAGTCCAGCACCGGCCCGGCAAAGTCGTCAGTACGCACTGCTGGTTTGCCGCTCATAGCTTGATCATCAAGATTCAGGTATTGAGAACAGCAAGGCGGCTAATCCAGTAATTTTTTCAGCAGCTTCTTCTTTAGCTTGTCGAGCGCGGCTTTCTTTTTCGCTTCCAGCACCTGCTTTTGTTTTTCCAGTTCGCGTTGTTTTGCTGCTGCCAGCGCATCTTTCTCGGCCTGAATTTTCTGTTCCAGTTCGGCTTTCAGTTTGGCCTGTTTTTCAGCACGAAGCCGGGCGGCTGCGGCCTTTAACATTTCGTCGAGCTGCACATCGATCTCGGGTGCCGCGAACGGGCCCTTGATGCTGACCGGTATCAACAGGCCTTTAGCGTCGTCGCTGGCTACTTCCTGCTGTCCCTCCAATGAGCCTACCAGCCGGACTTTCACCAGGTAGTCTACCCGATTGTTATTGAGATCGGCCTGGCCCTCGCCGCCGACACGCAGCAACGGTGCCTGCAGCCTGAGGTCGTTGCTAGTGAATACGCCGTTGCGGATCTTGCCGCTCAATCCAAGTGCGGAGAAATCGGTTTTGAGTAGCTGTTCAGGCGGTGCGGGTTGCCTGTTGAGTTTAGCTTTCGCTTTTTCGATTGAATAACGCAAATTAAACCCTTTTAGCGCACCATCGGTAAATGCGAGCTTCATCGTGCCATTGCTATTCTTTATCAGCGCGCTCAGCCATTCGCCCCGGGTTTGCAGTTCGACCCCGGCGTTGAGTTCACCGGTGATACGCTCTTCGCCGAGATAATCGGACAGCAGTGGGCCGATTTGTACACCGCTGAGGCTCTGGCTGACACGGTATTTCGGTAGTTGTTTTCTCGCATCAAGCTGCACCCGACCCTCGAAGCTGCCCTGGTAAAGCGACATCCTGATCGGATCGAGATTGAGCAGCCCATCGATGGCGCTCACCTTGAGCTCGACATCTTCGAGCAGCAGGTTTCGTAGTTTGATTTGCTTCACCCTAAGCTCGCCATCGACCTTGAGTGAGCGTAGCAATTCCATCGGCAATACAATTTGCACGTCTTCACTGGTGTCGCTGGCTGGCGCTTCGACTGTGACCTGCCTGGCCTGTTGCGCGACCGATGGGGTGTCGAGCAGCGCATCGATATCGAGCAGTTCTGAACTGAGGTTAAAGGTCATCGCGGGTCGCGTGTAATCGGTGAGCTTGAACCAACCACTCAATCGGCTATCGTCGATATCGAGGTTTAAGCCTTCGAGTTCGATTGCGTTACGCCTGAGATCGAAGTCCACCGACTGACTTGCGATCCCGAGGGTTATTTTGCCCCGCGGCAGTGCGCTTCCCATTACCTCTAGATCGAGATCAAGGTCGGTGAGCTTGAGCCGATTATCGGTGATTAAAAACTGCACCCCACTGGTTAAATCCACGCGCGCGTTGATTCCGTCTTTGCTTTCGAACGCCAGGTGCATCTCGATGGAAAACGGCGCATCGGGCGTGATGCGTCCGGTACTGAGGTCAAGGTCCTTGATGCGATACTCGACTCCGGCCTGCGCGTCTTTCCATGACAGGCGGGCATTTTTAATGTTCAGGCCACCGAAAGCGCCTCGCAGGGTCATGGGTTCGCCATTTGATGTTGCAGATGTCGATTCCGACGGCGTCGAGTCGGGTGGTTCGGGGACGCTCGCTGTGAGCAAATCGTCCCAGTTGGTCACGCCCTTGGCATTTTTCTCCAGGTTGATTTCAAGGTCATCCAGCAGCAACTGCTCGATTTCCGGGCTGAACCGGATCAGCGACGCCACATCGACGCTGATACTGACTTTATTCACCTTGAGCATCGATTTCGCGCCAAACCCCGGCGCGTTGGATAAGCTCATCGCCCCCAGCTTCATGCCGAGCGCGGGATAAATTGTCAGATTGACATCGCCGAAAAATTCGAGCTCGCGGCCGGTCGCCTGTCTGACCAGGTCCGATAATTCCTGTTTGTACTGGTTTGCATCGAAAGTCGCCAGAAAAATACCCGTGGCTACGACGACAAACAGAACCGCCACCAGGATAAACCACAAAAGTAATTTAAAGGTTTTTTTCGCGAATCCTGACATATCGATTTAACCGTTTATAATGGTGTCAATGTGGCATGAATCGAGCGTCTAATCAAGGCAATGAAAGATCGACTGGAACTCTGGATAAACCAAATGAAATTACGCTGGAATAGGCCGCAGCTCAGTATGCCAGCGCTCACCTGGCTGCCTTTCCCCCTGCTACTGATTCTAATTTTTGTGATTGGTGTCGGGATCTACTGGAGCGACGAACCCGATGCCTTCGATATCGTTGCGATCACCACCGAAAAAGCGTCGGCGGCCAAAGCCCGGATCACCACCGGCAGTTATACCACCAGCACCGTGATCGAGGCGATGGAAACCCTGCTCAATAAGCGCGGCGGTTACCTCAGCAACGATATCATGCCGCCATCGCTCTGGCTCGATAATATTCCCAACTGGGAATTTGGCGTACTGGTGCAGGTACGCGACCTGGCGCGTTCGATGCGTAACGATTTTAGCCGGTCGCAATCGCAGTCAGTTGAAGATGTAGACCTGATCGTCGCCGAACCTCAGTTTAATTTCGACAGCCAGTCGTGGATTCTCCCCGCCACCGAAAACGTTTACCAGGAAGGCGTCGATGCACTCTATGGTTACCTCGATCGCCTGCAAGACCCGAATAAGCCGGAGGCGCAGTTTTATGCGCGCGCAGATAATTTGAGGGAATGGCTCGGCCAGGTGGAAAAACGCCTGGGAAGCCTGTCGCAGCGACTGAGCGCGAGTGTCGGACAGATCCGGTTTAATACCGATCTCGCGGGTGACGCCGAAGCGGTACAGTCAACCAAGACCAGCCAGCAGGTGGTGGTGAAAACGCCCTGGGCAGAAATCGACGATGTGTTTTACGAAACCCGCGGCGCCGCCTGGGCGCTGATGCATTTCCTCAAGGCGGTAGAAATCGATTTCGAACCAATCTTGAGGAAGAAAAATGCGTTGATCAGCCTGCGTCAGATCATTCGCGAGCTCGAATCCACGCAGCAACCGCTGTGGAGCCCGATAATCATGAACGGGGGCGGTTTCGGCCTGTTCGCCAACCACTCGCTGGTGATGGCTTCGTATATTTCACGCGCGAATGCGGCGGTGATCGACCTGCGTAACCTGATGGCGCAGGGTTAGGCCTCGGCCTGCCAGTGGCCGGACTTACCGCCTGACTTTTCGATCAGGCGGATATCGCCGATCACCATGCCCCGGTCGACCGCCTTGCACATATCGTAAATGGTCAAAAGCGTGATCTGGGCAGCGGTCAAAGCTTCCATTTCGACACCTGTCTGACCCCTGGTTTCGGTACTCACGGTACATTCGATTCGATTGCGTTGGTCGTCGATTTCGAAATCGACCGCTACATGGGTGAGCGCGATCGGATGGCATAGTGGAATCAGGTCGGGGGTGCGCTTACTCGCCATGATACCGGCGGTACGCGCGATGCCAAGCACGTCTCCTTTTTGGTGTTTCCCCTGTTTGATCAATGCCAGGGTTTCGGCTTTCATGCTGATGCTGCCTTTGACCACGGCACGGCGCGCGCTGATATCCTTGTCGGAGATATCGACCATGTGGGCTTCGCCGGATTCGTTGAAGTGGGTTAGCTTAGGCATATCATAGATATTACTTGATTAACAGATAGAGTTCCCGATTCCCGCGTTGAATATTCAATATCATGCCGCCCTGGTTGCGCGCGAATACCTCGGCGGCTTCATCCAGGGTGCGAATCAACTGTTTATTGATCGAAAAGAGAATGTCATCTTTGCGTATTCCGGCTTCCCAGGCGTTTGAGCCGACTTCGACCTCGACCACCTGTAAATAGGTTGTCAGGCCGTTCTGCAAACTGGATTCCCGAATTTCCCCGATTTTAATACCCGCCAGAATCTCTTTAAATTCGCCCCCGTCGACCACCGGGATTTCAATCGGTTGAATCACCGCGGTGAGGTCTATTTCTACTCCTTTGCGGTAAAGTTTTAAATCGATCGACTGGCCGATATGCAGCAGGCCAACCAGGTTATACATGTCCCTGGAGGAGCGTATTTTCCGGTTGTTCGCCGACACAATCACATCGCCGACCTGCAACCCGGCTTTATCTGCCGGGGACCCTTTTTCGATCTGCGTGACGATTAATCCGTTTTTGATCTTGACGTCGAATGCCAGCGCGAGTTGCGGGGTCAGGTCCTGACCCTGGGCTCCGAGCCTGCCCCTTCTTACTTTTCCATACTCAACCAGTTGCTGCATGATACTGTGCGCCATATTGATCGGAATCGCGAAGCCGATGCCGATATTGCCTGAATTACCGTTGCCGCTACCGAAGATCGCGGTATTGATCCCGACCAGTTCACCGCGCAAGTTGACCAGCGCCCCGCCCGAGTTGCCGAGGTTGATCGCCGCATCGGTCTGGATGAAATCCTCGTAGGATTCGATCCCGAGGCCTGAACGGCCGAGCGCCGATACTATGCCCGAGGTTACGGTTTGACCAAGCCCAAACGGGTTGCCTATCGCCACGACGAAATCGCCTACGCGCAACCGGTTCGAATCTGCTATCGCCACCTGAGTGAGATTGTCGGGGGGTATTTTGATCACGGCAACATCGGTATCCGGGTCACGGCCGATAATTTCGGCCAGCACTTCGCGACCATCAGAAAGCGTTACGGTAATTTCGTAGGCATCCTTGATGACGTGGTTATTGGTCAGGATATAACCTTTTTTAGCATCCACGATCACCCCGGAACCGAGGCTCCGGGTTTCCTGGATTCGCTCGATACTGGGCAGATCGAAAAAGCGGCGGAAAAAAGGGTCGTAAGGCAGGGGTAATTCGAAGCGTCGTTTCGTTTGTCCGCGCGTCGCAATATTGACTACCGCCGGTGTCGTTTTTTCCAGCATCGGCGCGAGACTCGGCAAGGGTTGCCCGTCAACTGCGATTGGTAGTGCCGCCTGTAAAGGTGTCAGGATAAGCAGTAACAACAGAGGTAAAAAGGTTTTCATTCGAAGCCTAAAAGGACCGTGGATTGAAATCAAACCGCTTTTCCATGTCCCGATAAAACTCCCTCGCCGTTTTGTTGTCGGCCGGTGGTGTCTGGATCATGATTTCGACGAATTGATCCCCGACTTCCCGGCCCGGCATCCCTTTACCCTTGAGGCGCATTTTTTGCCCCGACTGCGTACCCGGCTTGATGGTTAATTCGACCTGACCGTCCAGCGTCGGCACCTTGAGTTTCGTGCCCTGAGCGGCTTCCCAGGGCGTTATTGGCAGGCGCAGAACCACGTCCCGGTCTTCGAGTTTAAAATACCGGTGTGGCAGGATACTCATTTCCAGGTAAAGGTCTCCCGCATCACCACCATTAGGCGCCGGGTGACCCTGTTTACTGAGGCGAATTTTTTGTCCTGTGGTCACGCCTTTGGGTATATTGATCCTCAGTTTTTTCAGTTCCGGGCTCGACAGTTTATGGCCGACGGCTTGTTGTAGACCGAATTGAATGGTCTTGGGTCCGCCCCGGAATGCCTCTTCGAGCGAGATGTCGAGTTTAAGATGCCGGTCCTCACCTTTTTGTGGCGCCTGTCTAAAGGGCGAGCCCTGCTGCTGGAAACCGCTGGCTAATATCGACTCGAAGAAGTCGCTAAAATCGCCACCGCTATAGCCACCCCCGCTAAAACCACCGCCAAATCCACTGGGGTTGAATTCGTGACCATGTTTCCAGTCGTTTCCAAAGCGGTCGTAAGCCTTGCGTTTTTCCGCATCTTTCAGTACTTCGTAGGCTTCCTTTACTTCTTTGAATTTTTCTTCGGCCGCATCGTCCTTATTGACATCAGGGTGGTAGCGTCTGGCCAGCTTGCGGTAAGACTTCTTGATATCGGCTTGGGAAGCGTCGCGCGCAACGCCGAGAATTTGATAATAATCCTGGTACTTCATCACCTGCCACTATAACCCGGAAAACAGCAATGTCGAGTCACTGCTGTGCGTTAACCTACTGGTTCTAGATAGGGGTTTTTGGGGTATTTTCAAGATATGGGCCGGTTTCGTCATTCCGTATATGACCTCCTCCCGGTTTTCAACACTAAATGTGGAATCATTAAAATGGCCAGTAGGTTGGGGTTCGTTACATGGGCAAGGGTTGTTCCTACAACCCAATTGCATTTCCACCATCCATGGCGGTCATGTAACTTATTAGAGCACCAACAGTAGGCGCTTTTAGGCGACGCAGGAGC
>JADFMY010000117.1 GCA_022563685.1 Pseudomonadota bacterium
GGAGGCGGGCCTGCTTTAAGCCGACATCGTAGTAATCGTTGAGATTGTCGATCCCGACTACTTCGTCCCCACGCTCGCAAAGCGCCCTGGCGACGTGGTAGCCAATAAAGCCGGCCGCCCCTGTGACCAGTAGCTTCACGTGGCTTCGCTCTGTTCAAGCGACAGGCCTCTGCCGATGCCATAATAGGCAAAACCCAGTTGTTTCATTTTTTTGGGGTCATAAATGTTGCGGCCATCGAAGATCGCCCTGTCTGCGAGCTGTGCGTACAGGCCGTCAAAATCGGGCGCCCAGAAATGCATCCACTCGGTACAGATGATCAGTGCGTCGGCGCCTTTGAGTGCGGCTTCTTTGGTTTCGCACAAGGCAAGGTCGGACCGCTCACCGTAAATGCGGCGGGTTTCGTCCATGGCCTCTGGGTCGTATGCCTGCACTTTTGCGCCGCGCTCCCATAGCCCTTCCATCACCACACGGCTGGTGGCCTCGCGCATGTCGTCGGTCTGTGGTTTGAACGACAGCCCCCAGAGGGCAAAGGTTTTTCCCTTTAGCTCCCGGCCTTTGTTTGAAGCGGAATAATGCCGGTCGATCAACTCCAGCAAACGGCGCTTTTGAGCGTGATTCACGGCCTCGACCGCGTTCAGTATCTGGCCTGGATAATCCAGTGATTGGGCCATTCGAATCAGCGCCTGAACGTCCTTGGGAAAGCAGGATCCGCCGTAACCGGCGCCGGCATAGATAAAGGAATAGCCGATACGGGAATCGGCGCCTATACCCTGGCGGACTTCTTCGATATCGGCGCCTAAACGCTCGGCCAAATTCGCCATTTCGTTCATGAATGATATCTT
Source organism: Pseudomonadota bacterium (assembly GCA_022563685.1). GTDB lineage: Bacteria > Pseudomonadota > Gammaproteobacteria. The sequence continues at coordinate 844 of JADFMY010000117.1, forward strand.
CGTAGCGAGCATGCAGTTGGAGGCATACTTGGTGAGCTCGGCGCTGCGCACACTCATTAAAATAATTTTGTCATGGTTGCGGTTAAAGGGTGCGTAGAGCTCGCGCATCATTTCTTCGGCCTTTGCCGAAGTGGTGCCTATGACGATTCGGTCGGGGCGCTTGCAATCGTTGACCGCCGCGCCTTCTTTCAGGAATTCAGGATTGGAGACTACGTCGAAATCGAAGGTAGCCTGGCGTTCAGTCAATGCCGTATTAATTGCATCCTGCACTTTATCGGCAGTGCCCACGGGTACGGTGGATTTGTTCACCACCACTTTATACGCATTCATATGCGTGGCGATGGTTTCCGCCACACTCAACACATACTTCAGGTCCGCCGAGCCATCTTCATCGGGTGGTGTGCCAACTGCGATAAAAATAATATCGCTATTGATGACGGCTTTTTTTGCGTCCGTAGTGAAATGCAGGCGGCCTAAAGCATGATTTTCCCTGACCAGTGCTTCGAGCCCGGGCTCATAAATAGGAATCACGCCCTGTTTAAGATTTTCAACTTTCGCGCTATCCACGTCTACGCAGATGATATTGTGCCCGGCATCGGCCAGCACAGCGCCCTGCACCAATCCCACATATCCTGTGCCAAATATTGCTAATTTCATGCTTTGCTATATTGACAGAGATCGAAAAACACCTGAATGGCCTGCTCTATCTGCATCACAGCGCAACCGCTGCAGCGATGTATTTAAACACGCGTTCCGAACACTCTTCCAGATGACTTTCCGTGTCTACTTCGAGTTCGGGCGCATCGGGTTCTTCGTACGGCGAGCTGATGCCGGTGAAATCGGAAATCTCCCCTGCCCTGGCGCGTTGATATAGCCCTTTGACATCCCTGGATTCGCACACGGCGAGACTGCATTTGCAGTAGATTTCGTGAAAGTCGGAGCCGCAAATCTTGCGTACATTGTCGCGGTCGGATTTGAACGGTGAAATAAACGCGGTGAGCACGATAATGCCCGCTTCGACGTATAGTCTGGCCATTTGACCGATGCGGCGGATATTTTCCTTCCTGTCTTCGTCGGTAAACGACAGGTCGGCGCACAGTCCGTGCCGCACATTGTCGCCATCGAGTACAAAAGTGCGGTAGTCCAGTCGATGCAGCTTTTCTTCAACATCGTGCGCGAGTGTCGATTTACCCGCACCCGACAGGCCGGTGAACCAGAATACCGCGCCACTGTGTTTGTTCATTTGTTCGCGCCGAACGCGCGTTACGGTTGCATGGTGCCAGACCACGTTGCTGCTTTTATCGTGCTCGGTCATGCGTTGACCCCAAATCCGCTATAAAATTTTTCGCTGAACTCGGCTAAAGTGTCGTGCGCGAGCTGGTTGATGCCGGCCGCAGCCTTACGGCCACCACCGGAGGAAAATTGACGGCATAAATCGTCCGCACCCTCTTTCCTGTTATACGGTGCTCTTACGCTCACCCGATAATGGCCATCGCCCCTGTCGATCAGCAGCGCGTGCGCCCGCTGTGGATGTCGTTTAGCCAGGTCATTGCCCATCACCCCAACGATACGCCTCGCCCAGCATTCATTCGGCAACAGGTAGATCGCCCCTGCGCTGTCGGCCGAATCGGGGCTGGCATCAGCTGATCTTTGCATATCGGTTCGGTATTGATCCAGCAAAACCTGATAACCTGCTTCCTGTATAAATTCGAGTGGATTGCGAAAGGGATGCAGCATTTCAAACAACCTGGCCGGATGATACATCAAATCATCGAGCTCAAACCCGTATCCATTGTAGTTCAGACATATCCCCAGTTGCTGCAACAATTTTAGCTCGGACACATCGATGCCCAGCGAGCTACCCAGCTCTCTCGCCAGTTGGTCAAAATTATCGCCAAACGTACCGACGATGGCCCATCTGGCTTGAGCGCCCTCAAGATATCGATTGACGATCAGGCTGGTACAGGTGTCTGCTGCAGGATCGATATGAGCGGTTAAATGCTCATGCTCTGGAATTTCTCCGGAATAATGGTGATCGGCATAGAAAACACTCGCGCCGGCTTCGAGTACTTTGTCGAGTGCATCGCGATTCGTGTCCAGCGAAATATCGAGTATGGTAATTTCATCGTCGGATTTTGCCGGTACTAGCGCAAGCAAAGCGATATCGCGCTTCAGGCCTGTCACCAGGATCGATTTCTTCGGCGACTGTAACCGCAATTGCTGTAGCGCGCAGATACCATCGGCATCGCCATTGAATACGTCGTAGCTGGTCACTGGCTAACAAAAATTGGGAAAATTGGGGTCAGATCACGATTAATGGCCATGAAAGAAAATAGGGTACAGATTAAGTTTAATAGCCATTAATCGTGATCTGACCCCAATTATTCTTTTAAAACGGGATATCGTCGAAACCATCGTCAATGGGTGCGGCTTCTGCGGGGGCGGATTTCGAATCCTTTTTTGCCGGAGGATCAAACGGTACGTCACTGTCAGCTCCTGACCGGCCTCCGAGCATTTGCATGGTTCCGTTCATATCCACCACTATTTCAGTGGTATAGCGATCCTGCCCCGACTGATCCTGCCATTTACGGGTCTGGATCTTACCTTCGAAGTAGACCTGCGAGCCCTTCTTCAAATACTTCTCGGCAACTTCCGCGATTTTTCCAAATATGACGATACGATGCCACTCGGTACGCTCCTGCGCCTCGCCGGTTTGCTTGTCCTTCCAGGTTTCGTTGGTGGCGACACTCACATTGACCACCGGACTTCCGCTGGCTGTATACTTGACATCCGGGTCTTGCCCGAGTGTGCCTATGATGATTGCTTTATTGATGCCTCTTGCCATGATTCGCTCCGAAATTGTGCCACGCGTCTGAAATTGGTGGCGGATATTTTACTTGTACAGACAACAATAAGCGAGCCGGTTTTATCCCGACCCGCTTATTGTCTATTGTCTTTAACTCGGCGTCCTTGCCGAACATTCATCCATGTCTACTGAGGAACGCCTGACTACTCGACCAGGATGTCGACCTTGTTCCTTTCGAAGGTCGCATCGCCGATGCCGCGTACCATGATGATCTGATCGGCGCTGGAAAACAGCCCGTTGCTGGTACGATAATCGATGATGGCCTGGGCCTTGACCATGCCTATGCCCGTCAGGGCTTCGGCAATCTCCGTGGCATTCGCAGTATTGATATTGACCGGACTGGCAAATGAGTAAGAAGAAAAGGCGAGTACGGCGGCTGCCGCGAGGGTTGTGGTAATTTTCATAGTAACTCCATGTTTATTCATTCCAATTGAATATTTCCATTAAATGGTCCTTACAAGCCTACAGCTTGTAAGTCTGAGAATACAGCAATCGAAGTTAATTACAAGAGTTTTTTTTTAAAACTAATAAAAAACCTGGTTCTCCCCCTAAATCAGTCCAAGTAGGTTGGGGTGAGGGACGAACCCCAACATTTTGATGTGGATTAATCGTGTTGGGGTTCCTGACGTCACCCCAACCTACAGTCTGCGAGCGTAAACTGAATAAGAGGAAATTGGCCTTTTTACTTTGCCAGTAGCGCATTGAGCGGTTGCTCATCGAATGATTTTTCGACTTTAAGATAGGCTACCTGGTCTTCTCTATACACGGAAACTTCGAGAACCCCTTCGATGCGCGATGCCTGCTCAAGAAAGGATTCGACCGCCTCGTCTTCCATATTTTTCAGCGATACGATCTTCGACGACAAGTTTTTTGGCCTGCGCATCGACACTGCGACCAGCAACCAGAATAGCGCTACGCCTGCCAGTACCAGGAAAATAGCGGTAAAAGATTGACCAGCAAGCAATAATCCACCCAACAGACCCCCGCTAAATGCACCCAAAAATTGTCCGCTGGAAAACAAACCCATCGCCGTTCCCTTCATATCGGCCGGCGCGATGCGGGCCACCATTGCCGGTAGCGAGGCTTCCAGAAAATTGAACCCGGTAAAAAACACCACCAGGGCGATAAAAACAGCGGTGTAGCCTTCGCCCCAGGCGAGGCCCAGCTCGGCTAGCGCGATCAGTATAATTCCGATTAAAAATGTCGCTTTTGACTGTCGAAATTTTTCGGCAACGATAATCAATAGCACTAATCCGGGCAAAGAAAGCGCAAACACCGGCAGATAAGTTCTCCAGTGCAGTGCCGGGGCGACGAGCAATTCATCCCTTAATACGAGCGGAAACACCACGAATGTCGCCGCCAACACCAGGTGCAGCACAAATACACCGATGTCGAGCTTTAGTAATTCACGGTTTTTCAGTATCTGCCCGACATCGGCCAGGGATAATTCCGTCTCACGATGAAACTGCTGACTGTGCGGTTGCGGGGTGATAAAAACCACTACCGCGATACCAGCCAGAGCCAGCCCGGCGGTTATCCAGAACAGGGATGCCAGTCCATACTCGGCCGCGAGCACGGGACCCAGCACCATCGACAGCATGAAACTGGCTCCAATCGACATGCCGATAAACGCCATGACTCGCAGGCGCACTTCTTCACGCGTCAGGTCGGCTGCGAGCGCCATTATAGCGGCGGCGATTGCGCCCAGGCCCTGCAGGGCGCGACCTGCAATGATCTGGTAAATCGATTCTGCTTCGGCCGCGACAATGCTGCCGATACAGAAAATCAGCAGGCCGATGACGATAATTTTTTTGCGTCCAAAGCGGTCGGACAGATATCCGAATGGTAATTGAAAAATACCCTGGGTCAGTCCATAGATGCCGATCGCCAGGCCTGTCAATACGGGTGTGGTTCCACCGAACTGGTCGGCGTAAAGACTAAAAACCGGCAATATCATAAACAACCCCATCATGCGAAAGGCATAAATCAGGGACAATGAAAACGCGGCTCGTTTTTCGGTGATTAACATTTACTAGCTGTGTGGGTACGGTCGGAAGGCGCGATTTTAGCACAATCAATCGGGGAAATTCTCGATCCTGATTGCGATTATTCACTGGTGAATCGAGCGCGTAATTCAAATTAAAAAAAGTTATAATTGATGGTTTGGCCGGCACATCCACAGATGCAATCAATCACGATTAGAGGCGCGCGAACGCACAACCTCAAAAACATCGATATCACCCTGCCCCGTGACAAGCTAATCGTGTTCACCGGGCTTTCAGGTTCGGGCAAATCCTCGCTTGCATTCGATACCATTTTTGCCGAGGGGCAGCGCCGCTACGTCGAGTCGCTGTCTACCTATGCGCGGCAATTTCTTTCGGTCATGGAAAAACCCGATATCGACCATATCGAAGGTCTCTCGCCGGCGATTGCGATCCAACAGAAAACGACCTCGCACAACCCGCGTTCGACCGTCGGCACCATCACCGAAATTTACGACTACCTGCGCCTGTTATTTGCGCGCGTCGGCACGCCACGCTGCCCGACCCACGGATTACCACTGGAAGCGAGTACCATCAGCCAAATGGTCGACCAGGTACTGGCGCTGGCTGATAACCAGCGCCTGATGTTACTGGCGCCCGTAGTGGTGAACCGCAAGGGTGAGCACGTGCAGCTCTTCGAGGGGCTGCAGCGACAGGGGTATTTGCGCGTTCGCGTCAATGGTGAAATCTATCAACTCGAGGATCCGCCCAGGCTCGAGCTGCGTAAAAAGCATAATATCGAGGTAGTGGTCGACCGTTTTAAAGTAAGGCCCGACCTGAAGTTGCGACTAACGGAGTCATTCGAAACCACTTTGCAACTCACCGATGGTATTGCAATCGTCGCGAGCATCGACTCTGCGCCGGATTTCAGCGAGATCAAGTTCTCCGCCAATTTTGCCTGCCCGGAATGCGGTTATTCGATTACCGAACTCGAACCTCGCCTGTTTTCATTCAATAGCCCGGCCGGCGCCTGCCCGGAATGCGACGGTATCGGCACCATGCAGTTCTTCGATCCGAACCTGGTGGTTAAATCTCCCGAACTCAGTATGGCCGGTGGTGCGATCCGGGGCTGGGACCGGCGCAACGCGTATTACTTCCAGATGCTGCAATCGCTGGCAAAACACTTCGACTTTGACGTGGAAATGCCCTTCGGTGAACTGCCGGCACAGATCCAGGATATTATCCTTAACGGTTCACCCGAGCCGGTTAAATTTATCTATCGCAACGAGCGCGGCGATAAACGCATACAAAAACACCCATTCGAAGGTATCCTGCCGAATTTGAAACGCCGCTACCGCGATACCGAGTCGAGCCTGGTGCGCGAAGAGCTGGCGAAATTTCTATCCAGTCAGGCCTGCCAAAGCTGCGGCGGTGAGCGTCTTAACGAGGCCGCTCGACACGTCACCATAGCCGATCATACGCTCGCCGATATTACGCGTTTGCCGATCGACGAAGCGTACCGTTTTTTCCAGGGGCTCGAACTGCCGGGCCAAAGAGGCCAGATCGCAGAGAAGATCAACCAGGAAATTCGCGAACGGCTGAATTTTCTGGTCAATGTCGGGCTTGAATACCTGTCTCTCAGCCGCAGTGCAGAAACCCTCTCGGGTGGCGAAGCGCAGCGCATCCGGCTCGCCAGTCAGATTGGCGCCGGCCTCGTGGGTGTTATGTATATTCTGGACGAACCATCGATTGGCCTGCATCAACGCGACAATGCCCGCCTGTTAAAAACCCTGACCTATTTGCGCGATCTTGGTAATACCGTGATCGTGGTCGAGCACGACGAAGACGCGATTCAGGCTGCCGATTTTATCGTCGATATTGGGCCGGGCGCGGGTGTACACGGTGGGCAAATTGTCGCCACCGGTACCGCGGCCATGATCGCCGCTAACGATCAGTCGATTACCGGGCAATTTCTGAACGGCACCCGCAGCATTGCAATTCCAGCACGGCGTACGCCTGTCGATCAGGACAAATTCATTCGCATCAATAAGGCCAGCAGCAATAATCTGAAAAGGGTCGACCTGGCCTTACCGGTCGGGTTGCTCAGTTGTATTACCGGCGTGTCCGGTTCCGGAAAATCAACCCTGATCAACGAAACCCTGTACAAACTCGCCGCGATTGAAATTAACCAGAGCAACATCAACGCCGGACGCCACGAATCATTTTCGGGCTTTGAGCACTTCGACAATGTAATCGATATCAACACGAGCCCGCTCGGCCGCACCCCAC
>JADFMY010000118.1 GCA_022563685.1 Pseudomonadota bacterium
CGCATACCAGCCGGCTCGGTTGTGGTGTCCGGCAACCTGCCCGCGGAAAATGGCAAATACAGTCTCTATTGCGTGGTTATCGTGAAGCAGGTCGATGAAAAAACCCGCAGCAAAGTCGGCATCAATGATTTGCTGCGTAATATCTAGCCGGAATCATGAACGCCCCAAGAATCCTCCAGGGTATCGTGGATTGCGCTACGATATAAAAGGCCCAGGCTATGGAATCCGGCACACTTAAACTGCTTAAGTCGCTGATTGCGATACCATCGGTGACCCCGAACGATGGTGGCTGCCAGCAACTCTTAATCGAACGCCTGTCGCGCATCGGTTTCGAGTGTGAAACCCTGGTATTCGGTGAGGTCACCAATCTCTGGGCCAGGCGTGGCTCCTCGGCACCGCTACTGGCATTTGCGGGTCACACCGACGTGGTGCCAACCGGACCACTGGAGGAATGGCACAGCGACCCGTTCAAACCGGAAATCCGCGATGGGTTCTTATATGGTCGTGGCGCTGCCGACATGAAGTCCGGCATTGCCGCTATGGTGACAGCCTGCGAACGCTTCGTGCAACATCACCCGGACCACCAGGGTTCGATTGCACTATTAATCACCAGCGACGAAGAGGGGCCGGCTATCGATGGTACGGTCAGGGTGATCGAGACGCTCGAAGCGCGCGGTGAAAAAATCGACTGGGCACTGATCGGCGAACCCTCGAGCAGTGAAACCCTGGGCGATGTGATCAAGAACGGACGCCGCGGCTCACTCGGCGGGAACCTGACGGTTCGTGGCGTACAGGGACATGTCGCCTATCCACAACTGGCCGACAACCCGATTCACCGGATAATTCCGGCGCTCCATGAACTGTGCGACCTCGAATGGGATCAGGGCAATGACAATTTCTCGGCTAGCAGTTTTCAGATATCCAATTTCAAGGCAGGAACCGGGGTTCACAATGTCATTCCCGGACAGGTCGAGATTGATTTTAATCTACGCTACTCGACCGAGCTCGACCAGCAACAAATCATCGATACCACCGAAGCGATTTTGCAAAATCACGGACTCGACTATTCGATCGAGTGGACGCTTTCAGGTCTGCCATTTCTGACCAGCGAAGGTGCACTGGTTGAGGCCGCGCAACAATCGATCAAACAGGTAACCGGCATCGATACCGAATTATCGACCGCTGGTGGCACTTCGGATGGCCGCTTTATCGCGCCTACAGGTGCGCAGGTGCTGGAACTCGGTATGGTGAACGCCTCGATCCATCAGATTAACGAACGTGTCAGAGTTTCCGATCTCGATCACTTGTCGGAAATCTACCAGGAAATACTCGAGCGTCTGCTCGTTTGAAATCTGTTCTTTTGAATAAAGACGCAGCCATCATCGGCCGTTTTGCCCCGACTCCTTCAGGCCCTTTACACTTTGGATCGCTAGTGGCAGCGCTGGCGAGCTACTGCCACAGCAAATCCCAGCAGGGACAATGGTTACTGCGCATCGAGGATGTCGACACCCCGCGCGTGGTCAGGGGGTCGGACCGTCAAATTCTGCAGGTCCTCGAAGCATTTGGATTCGAATGGGATGGCGCGGTCATGTACCAGAGTGACCAATTCGAATGCTATGAGTCCAGACTATCGGATTTAATCGAACTCGAGCTTTGCTACGCCTGCGAATGCAGCCGCAGAACACTGAAACAGGCCGGGGCTAAAATCGGCCCATTGGGTCTAAACTACCCCGGTATATGTCGCGACAGGAATTTAGACCCGAAGGACCACTCTATTAGAATCATCACCGAATCGGTTAGGACATCAGGGTTTACCGATCAGGTTTTCGGACCGATCGAGATAAATATACACGCCCAGGTTGGCGACTTCGTGTTACGCCGCGCTGATGGCATCTATGCTTATCACCTGGCCGTAGTGGTAGATGACGCCCAGCAGGGTATTAATCAGATTGTACGCGGCGCAGACCTGCTCGAATCCACCTGCCTGCACCTATATTTACAGCAGGTACTTGGCTTGCCGGCGCCTGGTTATCTGCATATCCCATTGATCAAGAATATCCGCGGGGGAAAGTTGAGTAAGCAGACTGGAGCGACTGCCGTTGATACTACTCAGGCATCGGCGCTGCTGGTTTCGGCAATGCGTTTTTTAGGACAGTCGATCGAACCGGATATGGATCATGCCGGGCCCGAAGAGGTGATCAATCACGCGGTCAAAGTCTGGGATCCAGCAAACATCGTCCCGGAGGCGAACTATAACAAAACTATTCTTTAGCCTGATGGCACTTACTTAGTCGTCCAGGGAAAACTAACAAGTTATTGAATTATATAATTTAATTCAAATAATCAATGGTTAGAAGTGACAAGGTTTAGTATAATTTACAGATCAATACAGGGGAGTAAACATGATAAAAACAGCCGCTGAATTCATCGCCGAAGCTCAGGCGCAAATTAACTGCCTCGATGTTGCCTCGGCAAAATCGCTCTACGATGAATCTGAAAACGCCGTAATTATAGACGTTCGCGAGGCCGACAGCGCGGCCAGGTCAAAACTCGACGACTCGATCAATATCTCGCGCGGGTTAATCGAAATGAACGCCCCAAAACAATGCCCCGATCCAGAGGCCGTAATACTCACCCACTGCGGTGGCGGTGGACGCGCCTCGCTCGCGGCGCTGACCTTACAGCAAATGGGCTACAGAAATGTCTACGCAATAACCGCCACCTACGAAGACATCAAACGGGTGTTTGGTTAAACGGCGCTTCACCTGATGCGTAGGGGTAATCTATCCACTCGATATAGCCCAGGATCCGAAATCTTAAGGAACCAATCTACTTACTTAATCTGGCTGATCGATAATTCCAGACCTGGTGGCAGATTATTACTATCTACCCCCTGTATCTCGATAAATAAATCGCCTGGTTGGGCAACCGGATTGCCACTTTTGGATACGCGCGCGCCGACGATGATCTGGTCAAACGACGACAGTTTCATCGTTGCAACCATCGCGTCGTCGTCGCGCAGGGTTACCTGAGTCGGCAATTCCAGTACTGAAATACGTTTTACCGCGAGTGGCATCGGCGGGCCATTCATTGCCTTCGCATACACAAACACCAAATCGTTTGCGGTAACCAGATGCCTTATCTCATCCGACAGACTAACCGCCAGGGTTAAAGACTTGCCGGTAACCACCCTGGTCTGGAGAGCAGGATCGCGTTGCTCGACATTACTGATCAACTGGCGCACTTCCTGGCTCGATACCGGATCGTCGCCTAACAGTGGCAACAGTCGCGTCCAGTAATCGTGGGCCTGTTTGAATGCCTGCCTTTGTTCGGCTGCAAGACCTGCAAGCCACAGGCCAGTGGTATCCTGGGGCGAAATTTCAAGTGCACGCAAAACGAGCTGCTCTGGCTCGCCTGTCATTACACCCTCGCGTTGCATCGCGAGCGCATCGGCTAGCGAAAGCATTACATTGGGATCTTCGCCGAGGAGATTGTAGGTTCGCTGGTAGGCAGCCACGGCCTGGTCAAACTTTTGCTGTGACATAAACGTCCTGCCCAGCATAAACCAGCCTCTGGCATCGTCGGGATTATCGAGTAAACGCTGCTTTACCAGATCGATCATTGCCTCGACGCTCAGGTTCCCGTGCGGTTGCCCTATTTGTTGCTGGACCGGAACTTGGGCGAGCGTTGGATCTTCGATCACGCGATATTCACCGAACTGAAAATAGAGGCCAAAACTCAAAAATGGTAACACCGCTACCGCTACCCAGGTTGCCCATTTTCCGCGCTGTTTGAGTTCGCCGGACTCGGTTCTTTCCAGATCCAGCGCCAGTGCTGTTTGTAGATCGTGGAATGCACTATCGAATTCATCCTGGCTGATTTCTCCCTCGCTTAATTGTTGTTCCAGTAAGGACTTTTTTTCCCTGGCTATTGCAACGTTCTGTTGCTGCCGACTATCGACCCCGGAAGAAGATCGGATACCGATCATCGGGATTATCAAAATAAACGAGGCCAGTAGCAACAGGCCGATTATCGCGATCCAAAAAATCATAATTTATCTTCTGTATTTGAAAGAAATTGTTCGGCACGCGTCATCGATTCGGAGTCGGGTGGTTGCAGCACCTGCTTTTTTCGCATGCTGCGAATCACCAGTACCAAAACCAGCGCGAGTAAGACGAAAGGGCCGAGCCATAATAGAAGCGTGCTAGGTTTTAACCGTGGGCGATACATTACAAAATCACCGTAGCGTGCCACCATGTAATCGACCACCTGCTCTGATGAATCGCCCTGCATCAGCATTTTGTAAGCCTGGCTGCGTAAATCCCTGGCAAGGTCGGCATTAGAGTCAGCCAGGTTCTGATTTTGACACACCAGGCAACGTAACTCCTTGATTAACTTGAAATAATTCGCTTCCATTTGCGCCGATTCGAAATCATAAGTTTCGATCGCAGCATTAGAGACCGTGGCAAATAATACAAAACATAACAGGTATAATTTTCGCATTAGATTAACCCTTTAATTTTTTCAGCAGCGGTACCACATCCTTCTCGAGAGTTTCCAGCGTCATCGGCCCGATATGCTTGTACTTGATCAAGCCATCCTTAGCCATGATGAAGGTTTCCGGAACCCCGTATACACCCCAGTCGATACCGACCCTGCCATCCCGATCCATCAGACTGTATTCGTATGCATCACCCAGTTCCTGCAACCAGGCGCGTGCGTCTTCCGGTTTATCTTTGTAATTCAGGCCAATAACGCGGGCCATGCCCAGTCCAGCTAAACGTTTTATGACTTCGTGCTCAGCCCGGCAGGCGACACACCACGAAGCCCATACGTTGAGTACCCATACCTGACCCTCGAATTCCTTGTCGGATATCTGGATCTCGGGCGCATGCAGCCTTGGCAGCGAAAATGCAGGGACAGGTTTATCGATCAGTGGTGACGGAATTCTTTTCGGATCGAGTTTCAGACCATAGCCGAGCAAACCGGCCATCAAGATAAAAATACCCAGGGGGATAGCGTAGCGCATCACACAGCAGCCTTCGCGCCAGCGGGCAGCTTCGCATTCGATCTTGAAAATTGACGATAACGCCTGTCGCTAGCCGCGAACAACCCGCCCAGCGCCATGATGATCGCGCCCAGCCAGATCCAGCGGATGAAGGGCTTGTAATGAATACGAATCGCCCAGCTTCCCTCGTCATCCAGCGGTTCTCCCAATGCGACGAACAGATCACGGGTGAACCCGGCGTCTATCGCTGCTTCGGTCATCGGCGATTTCTGCACGTTGTATATACGTTTTTCAGGGAATAATTCAACCTTGAAATCACTGTTGTCCCGGGTGACGCTAAAGCTGCCACGGCTTGCCAGATAGTTTTCGACTGGAATTTCACGCACCCCGTTGAACACGAACTGGTAGCCTGCTACTTGAAAGGTATCTCCGGGAGCCATACGCACGTCTTTTTCCTTCGTGTACAGGCTGGTCAGGGTGATGCCGACGATAAATACCGCGATGCCCAGGTGTCCGAGCAGCATGCCGTAATAGCCTGCCGGGGTAGCGCGTAGCGTTGCGTAAAACGGCCTGCCTCGAAATCGCTCACGCAGCGCGAGCACTAGACTAGCAGCTATCCAGAGCGCCATTACCAACCCGACGAACGCGGTCCAGATCCATACAGGCAGAGTAAAACTGACCAGAAGCGCTACCACGAGCACCGTGATCGCAGGTATTCGAAGTTTCGATAACAGGCGCTGTACGGTATCGTTTTTCCATCGAATCAACATCCCCACACCCATCAGAATGCCAAGCGGCGCGGTCAGGCTCAGAAATACCAGGTTGAAATAAGGCGGTCCTACCGAAATCTTGCCGCCCATCGCGTCTATCGCAATCGGATACAGGGTGCCAAGCAATATCGCGGCGGTCGCAACCGTGAGGAATATATTGTTGAGCAACAGGGTCGATTCGCGCGATAGTAACCCGGTTTGCGACGCGCTTTTTAACATCGGTGCGCGCCACGAATAAAGGGTCAACGACCCGCCTATGACCACGCCCAGAAAAGCGAGGATAAACAATCCGCGTTCCGGGTCACTAGCGAAGGAATGCACCGAGGTGAGTACCCCGGAGCGCACCAGGAATGTACCCAGCAGGCTTAACGAAAATGCGAAAATAGCCAGCAATGCAGTCCAGGCCTTGAAGGTGCCACGCTTTTCGGTGATCGCGAGCGAATGCATCAATGCGGTACCCATCAGCCACGGCATAAACGAGGCGTTTTCTACCGGATCCCAAAACCACCAGCCACCCCAGCCGAGTTCGTAATATGCCCACCAGCTACCGAGCGCGATACCAAGCGTTAAGAACAGCCAGGCCAAATTGGTCCAGGGACGCGCCCAACGTGCCCAGGCAGAATCTACCTGCCCGGATATAAGCGCCGCTATTGAAAATGCGAAAGCGACGGAAAATCCGACATAGCCTAAATATAATAGCGGTGGATGAATCGCGAGCCCGATATCCTGCAGCAATGGGTTCAAATCACTGCCTTCCGCGATGGCTGGTAAAAGCCGCTCGAATGGGTTGGAGGTGAGTATTATAAATAGCAAAAACCCGATACTGACCAAACCCATTACGCCGAGTACGCGCGCGCGCATTACCTCTGGCACGTTAGGGCTGAACAACGCCACTGCCGCGCTCCAAATTGACAGAATCAGCGCCCACAACAAAAGCGAGCCTTCATGCGCGCCCCATACCCCGGAAATCAGGTACATCAGTGGTAATTCGGTATTGGAATTTCTCGCCACGTAAAGCACCGAAAAATCGTTCTGGAGAAATGCCCAGGTCAGACAGGCATAGGCTATCGCAACAAAAAACAATTGCCCGAAGGTGGCTGGCCTCGCCATTGCAACCCATCGCTGGATACCCAGCTGCGCTCCCGCAAGCGGCAGCACCGCCTGGACAATTGCCATGAACAAAGCAATAACAAGTGCAAAGTGACCAATTTCTGGAATCATTGGGTAGACCTCATTGCTTCCGCTACTTCGGGCGGCATATAGTTTTCATCGTGCTTGGCCAGCACTTCCTGTGCGACGAACGCTCCGTCGTCACCAATCTGTCCATTTGCTATTATCCCCTGCTCTTCGCGAAACAGGTCGGGCAGGAGACCGGTGTAATATACCGTCACCTGGTTCAGGTTGTCGGTCAGATCGAATTGCACGGTCAGGCCTTCGCCGGGGCGACTGACACTGCCGGCGACGACCATGCCACCCAACCGAAATAACTTATTCTTCGGTGCCTTGCCTTCTGCCACTTCGGTCGGAGAGAAGAAAAACATAATGTTTTCGTCTAGCGCTTTGAGCGCGAAGCCAAGGCCAATAGCAATACCAGTTACCATCAGCAGGATCAGTGCGAGTCTCTTTTTACGGGCAGGCGTCATGCTATTCTCCCCCGTCGCGATAGCGTCGTTTCAATTGTCGTAATACCTCTTTGTGTTGCCGTCCCGGTAAATACCAGTTCAGCCATAAAATAATCGCTGTCAGCCCATAGGAAGGCCAGACGTATATGGCGTATCCGCCCATATTAAAAAATTCAGACATGTTTATATCTCACTAAGTTCCTCGACCCATTTGCTATTTCGTTCACGCTGCAATAACTCAGCCCGGCACCTTCGAAACAGGGCGAGCACATAGTAAACCTGAAATGCGAGCGCCATCAATAAGAGCGGTATCAACATGCTCCAGTGAATCGAAGGTTTGTCGAATTTGGTTATCGTCGGACCCTGGTGCAGCGAATTCCACCACTCCACAGAAAAATGGATAATCGGGATATTCACCACACCCACTACGGCCAGGATAGCAACCGCTCTTGCCGCGACGCGCTTGTCTTCGATCGCGTTATGCAGGCCGATGATACCGAGATACAAAAACAGCAGAATCAGTTCCGAGGTCAGGCGCGCGTCCCATACCCACCAGGTACCCCACATCGGCTTGCC
>JADFMY010000119.1 GCA_022563685.1 Pseudomonadota bacterium
CTACTGGAATGGCCGACCCACCGCTGACTTGATGTTCACTATCGGCTATTCAGCGGGTGGTAACTGGACCGAAACCTTCTGGAATAACGCTCGCTTCGAAGAGTTGCTGGTGGCCGGACGGGCCGAACTCGACGAAGCCAGGAGCAGTGTAATCTACCAGGAAATGCAGGCCATTTGTCGCGATGAAGGCGGTGCAGTCATCCCCTGCTTTGCCAACAACGTTGACGCGGCATCCGACAAATTGGGCCGACCTGCGAAAATGGGTGGTAACTTTGAGCTCGATGGATCACGCAGCATATCTCGCTGGTGGTTTACTTAAACGATGCCGAGCATTGGTTAACTTTGAAGTACTGATGAGGTGGTCAGATTTGTCCATTAATCTGACCACCTTTCTCTGCATACCTACCGATACCGGTTAAGCCCGTATGAACAGCCCGGTCTTGTCCATCATCCTGCCACGTCTGGCAATGGGCGTTTTCATCCTGTTCGGGGTGTCCTTACTGATAACAATCGGGGTCGAGGCCCTGGCTGGCGATGTCTGCTCAGCAATTCTCGGCCAGGCCGCAGAACCTTCGACGGTCAAAGCCTGTCAAGTTCAGCTTGGGCTCGACAAGCCCGCGCACCTTCGTTATGTGGCGTGGTTGGGAAATATCATTCAGGGTGATTTTGGTACTTCGCTGGCTAACCAGCGAGAGGTAGGAGAGCAGATCGGCAAGCGTTTGGGCAATACCCTTTACCTGGCCGCAACAACTGCTATTTTTGCGGTTCCTGTCGGGATATTACTGGGTGTCATCGCAGCTCTGTACCGCAATAGCTTCATCGACAATGCTATCTCGACCACTACTCTGACCACGATTGCGTCCCCTGAATTTTTTGTCGGCTACGTATTGATGGCAATTTTTGCAGTCAATCTCGGCTGGCTACCGGCAATATCCATTGTTGATAGTTCGATGGGTTTTTTTGAACGATTAAGGGTTTCGGCATTACCGATCATGACACTGGCGCTGGTGACGGTCGCGCATATGATGCGCATGACCCGGGCTTCGATCGTTAGCTTGCTGGCCAGTCCCTATATCGAAATGGCCAAACTCAAAGGATTGAAACCCAGCCGAATAATTATCAAACACGCCTTACCCAATGCCTGGTCACCGATTATTCAGGTAGTGGTTCTGAACCTCGCCTATATGATTGTCGGTGTCGTCGTGATCGAAGTGGTGTTTGTTTACCCGGGGTTGGGGGCGCTGATCGTCGATGCGGTGCTAAACCGGGATCTACCAGTCATCCAGGGTACTGCGATGGTGTTTGCTTCTGCATACGTCCTGTTGTTTTTGCTGGCAGACATTTTGTCGATGGTGGCAAACCCACGCCTGCGGCACAGGAGGTAACCCATGAAGCATTTAATCGCTTTCTGGAACGATCTCAACCTGAGTGCGCGCATTGGACTGGGCATCGTCATGTTTTTTGGACTTAGCGCGATATTCGCACCCTGGTTGGCTCCTTATGGCGAAAGCGAAATTGTCGGCGATGTTTGGGAGCCGCTCGGTGGTGAGTTTATTTTTGGTACTGACCAGATTGGGCGCGATATGCTGTCACGCCTGATGTATGGCGCTCGCAATACCATGGCCCTGGCAATGGTATCGACCACGGTTTCATTTACTGCGGGTGCCGTGCTCGGGTTTATCGCCGCCACCAAGGGTGGCCTGGTGGATCAGGTCTTGAGCCGGTTGGTAGACGTGGTGATTTCGATTCCCACGTTGATCGCTTCGCTGATTGTACTGTCTGCGGTGGGAACCTCCACACTGACGCTGGTATTGGTGATAGGCATTATTTACGCGATGCCGGTTTTCCGTATCGCGCGTGCAGTGGCGATGGACATCGAAGTGATGGACTATGTGGAAGCTGCCCGACTTCGGGGTGAAGGCCTGTGGTGGATTATGAGCAGGGAAATCCTGCCCAATGCGCTGACACCACTGGCAGCCGAATTTGGCCTGCGCTTCTGCTTTGTATTCCTGCTGATCGCCAGCCTGAGCTTCCTCGGCCTTGGCCTGCAACCACCACTGGCCGACTGGGGTGCGATGGTGCGTGGCAACGCCGGCGGCATCGCCTGGGGATTTCTTCACCCGTTGCTGCCCGCCGCCTGCATTGCCGCGTTGACGATCGGTATTAATCTACTGATCGACCGTTGGGTTTATAAAGCCAGCGGCCTAAGAGATGATCAGTAGGAACACAGAAAATGAGTGAAAAAATACTCGAAATAAAAGACCTGTTGATCGAAGCGGATATCAATGGCGAATGGAGGCCCATCGTCAACCACCTGTCGATGACGCTGGAGCGGGGAGAAATTGTCGGTTTGATCGGTGAATCCGGCGCAGGCAAATCAACCTTTGGCCTGACGGCGCTGGGCTACACCAAACCCGGCTGTCGGATCGTATCGGGTTCGATCAAACTCGATGGGGTTGAGCTTGTCGGGAAGCCCGATGCCGAGCTGCGCAAAATACGCGGTAACAGGGTGGCCTATGTCGCGCAGAGTGCCGCTGCCTCGTTTAATCCCGCGCACACTCTGGCCGAGCAATTTGCCGAATCACCGGTACAGCACGGAAAAATGACAATGTCGGAAGCGCGCAAACGCTGCGTTGAACTGTTCCGCCAGCTAGATTTGCCCGATCCCGAACACATTGGCGAGCGTTATCCGCACCAGGTATCGGGCGGGCAGTTGCAGCGCGCAATGACTGCGATGGCACTGGGCTCCGATCCGGACATCATTATTTTCGACGAACCCACGACCGCGCTGGATGTGACCACGCAAATCGAAGTACTGGGTGCGATTAAGGAAGCGGTGAAGGCGCGCAATGTCGCTGCCATATACATCAGCCACGACCTCGCGGTGGTGGCGCAAATGGCGGATCGCATCATGGTATTGCGTTACGGTGATTTGATCGAGGAAGGCAGTGCGCGCGAAATGCTGGCAAACCCGAAGGAAGAGTACACACAGCAATTGCTCAATGTCCGTGCGCAGCGCGTGGGCAGAACTGGCCACGATGAGGATGATATTCAACTGCAGGTAACGAACATTACCGCCCGTTACCCGGGAACCAGCGTCGACGTGCTCACCGATATCAACATCAATGTTGTCAAAGGTAAAACAATTGCCGTGGTGGGCGAATCCGGCAGTGGTAAAAGTACGCTGGCACGCGTTATTACCGGCTTGCTGCCCCCCAGTCAGGGTACGGTGAAATTTCATGGCCGCGAGTTGACGGCTGCGCTTGATAAGCGGCCGAAAAAAGATTTGCAATCGATTCAAATGATATACCAGATGGCCGACGTGGCGATGAACCCGCGCCATAAAATCAAGGATATTATCGGGCGCCCGCTGGAATTTTATCTTGGCCTCAAAGGTAAACAGCGCGATGAGCGCGTACTCGAATTACTGCGTCAAATCGAAATCCCCGAAGACTTTGCCGAACGCTATCCGATGCAGTTGTCGGGGGGTGAAAAACAGCGTATCTGTATCGCCCGGGCGCTGGCCGCTGAACCGGAACTGATTATTTGCGATGAGGTTACTTCGGCACTCGACCAGCTGGTCGCCGAGGGCATTCTCGATTTATTGCTCGATCTGCAAAAAGAACTCGATGTTTCGTACCTGTTTATTACCCACGATATTGCCACGGTCAAGGCGATTGCCGACGAAATCGTGGTGATGTACCAGGGCGGTGTGGTCGAGCAGGGCACCAAGACGGAAATTCTTGAACCCCCCTATGAGCCGTACACCGAGTTACTGCTCTCGTCAGTACCGGAAATGGATCCCGACTGGTTGGACGACCTGGTTGAACGGCGCAAGCGGGGCGAAGCACCGACGGCGGAGAGTATTTCCTCTTAATCCCGGCGGAGCTGGTTTATTAACTAAGGAACCTCTGAATAATTCATCCGTGAATTCTCAGAGGACGACAAACGAAAAGTGTCATTTTCGTTTGTCTCACAAAATCAATACCTTAGCGGTACTGATTTTGGCAGCACGTGACCCACACGGATACCCAAAGCACTCGCGATGCTCGCGGGGCAGGCTCTGTGGGAAATGCAGGTTTTGCATCGTTACATGGGCAAGGGTTGTTCCTACAACCCAATTGCATTTCCACCATCCATGGCGGTCATGTAACTTATTAGAGCACCAACAGTAGGCGCTTTTAGGCGATGCAGGAGCAATTGCCGAGGAGCAAAAACCTGTCCATGTGCTGCCGGAAGGTCTGAATAAATCAGACCTTCCCTAACGCGCATTGCTTTGTAAAATCCTCTCGATCGTAGCACTAACGGAATAGAGTTTCTCATCGTCCCCATTCATCGCCGATACCATCAATCCCACCGGCGCCTCGCCCTCACGATGGCAGGGCAGGCTGATCGAGCAGCCATCGAAGTAGTTGGCAGTCGCGGTATTTCGTAAACATTGCAGATTAACTCTACGGGCATTATCGGGATCGTCGGTCTCGGCAATCGCCGGTGGAATACAGGGAGTCGTCGGGTACAACAGGGCGTCGATTTTGAGCTGTTTGAATTGCTGGCTAAATAACTCGACTAGATTTGCTTTCGCACGGTATCGACTCTGTTGTTCATCGTCGCTTATTTCGCGGCCGGCGAGCGTCCTGTCGCGTACGAATGGATCGAACTGATCGCCGTATTGTTCGAGCAGTTCCCTCTGGTGCTGGTAGGCTTCATACAGAATGATGGCCTTGTTGTAAAACAGGTCGATCGACTGGTCGATTGCCGACATTTCAACCGTTTTAACCACAACACCGGCGTTTCGCAATCTATCGAGGGCAGAATCGAATGCTGACTGAACCTCGCTGTCCAGTTCGTCCAATACCCGGGATTCCGGTACTGCCAGTTTTAGCGAACCCGCGTCGCGTACAGGGATTTCCGGTAATGTGTCCTGCGGTGCCAGTTTCCTGCACATTAACTGGTCGAGCAGATAACAGCTATCCACATCCTTAGCCAGAGGCCCGGGTGCATCCGAGGTGGGCGATAGCGGATATATACCCTGCAGCGAGAATCTCCCATAACTCGGTTTGACGCCGACGATCCCGTTAAAGGATGCAGGAATTCGGCATGAACCAGCGGTATCCGAACCCAGCGTCGCAACCACGATTCCCTCGGCGACACTGACCGCACTGCCCGATGACGAGCCGCCGGGAAGCCGCCCGGTTTCCCGGTCCCAGATCGAGCGGGGGGTTCCATAGTGGGGGTTGACTCCTATGCCGGAAAACGCGAATTCACTCATATTGGTTCTGCCCAGAAACAACAACCCGGCATCACGTAATGGTGCTATCACGTCGGCGTCCTTTTCCTCTGGTTTGGCCAGGTTCTTCAACACCATCGAGCCCGCGAGGGTGCGTTGATGTCGCACGTTGAATAAGTCTTTCAGGGTTATAGGGATTCCAGCCAGCGCCGGTACGGTTTCGTTTTTTCCCCTGGCACGATCGATCGACTCGGCTAACCTAAGGAGGCCTTCGTTCAATTCGATAAAAACCGATTCCGATTGTCTGGCCCGGGCCAGAGCAGTGCCGATCAGCTCGGACGAGCTTATTTCACCGTCGTTAAGTGCTTTGGAAAGTGCTCGTAAAGTATTCATACGGCAGGCGTCGCGATGACCGCGAACTTTAGATTGGTATGCTGAGTTGACATTAACGAGCGTTCCTCGATGAATAGGTTGCCTGTATAACGTGCGTAGATTACATTAAAATTATCCTAACACGCGCGCCCTTCTCAATCACGAACGCAATTTCTGGCAATTAATGGGAATAATCAAAATGAATAATGCACAAAGGGTCTGGAACAGTCTGGTGACGAATCAGGTCGATAAGGTGACTTTCCTGCCCTGCAATAAACTAAACTATTTGATGCAGCAGGTTCCTGATAGTGTGGATATCTGGAATATTACCAGGGAATCGGTTGGATTAGGGCTTTGCTTCGGGCGCAGCCTGGCCGGGAAACGCTCGGCGATGTTGATCCAGAATACCGGGCTGGGAAACCTGGTTACTGATCTGTATACCATGCAAAAACTGTATCAGGCGGCATTGCCGATTTTTGTTTCCTGGCGTGGCTATTACCAGGAACCGATTGAGGCGCAGATCATATTTGGCGGCAAGGTGGAGGCATTGCTCAATGCCATCGATGTCGAGTACCGCATTCTTAAATCGGAAGCCGATCTACAGGACCTGGATGCCGATATCGCCGGGTGCTTTGAGGCGAACAAGGTCAAGGTCTATCTCATGTCGCCGGAACTCTGGGAAACCAATATCGCTGACTATCATGTTTTTGGCGAGCCAAAAATTAATGCCGTATCAATCGAGACAGATGGCTACTCCGGCGCACCGGCAAAAACCCGCATCGAGGCGATCAGGGAAATAATGGATTCTATTGGAGCCGATGATATTGTTCTCTCGCAGATTGGTTTTCCATCGAAGGAAGTTTATAACACCCGTGATCGTGATCTTAATTTTTATATGCTGGGTGCTCTCGGCTCTGCTACCGAAGTCGGTATTGCATTGGCGCAGGAAGTTAAACACCGGCACGTCTATGTCGTCGATGGTGACGGCTCCTTCTTCTTTAATCCCAATCAATTGGTCGATATAGCGACCTTCGACCCGGAAAACCTGACTGTTATCTGTCTGGATAATGGCAGTTGGGGCTCTACCGGTAATCAGCCTACGCTCAGCTCCCAGGGGATGAACCTGAGCGCGATGACCCGCTCCCTGGGGGTATCCAATGCCATCATGACCGACGATAGCGGCCAGTTTGTTCGTGCCCTGAAAAACAAAACTCGTTTTGTGCACTATATGATTCAGGCGGGCAATGACAAGATGGGCGGAGATATACCGCTTAAAGCAGTGGAGATTAAACAGCGTTTTATGCGCGCTATTTAAAGTTCGGCAGTAACCACGTCATACAAATGATGCTGGAATCCGATAAACAACTCGCGAATGGCGGCGGTTGAACCAATTTCTCTGGCCGCATCGCTAATCGTATTGTATTTAAGTTCGATCAGGCTCTTTATTTTTTCCAGTGCCAGTTCATGGACGCCATCGTCGACATAGCGGTCGACCAGCTCGACACCCGGCTCTTGTTGGAGCCGACGCGCCAGTTCCGCTGTCTGGGTCCGAATGGTCTCCCGCTCTCGCTGGTCCTCCGAGCTGACCCTCTCGTAGGTGACGACTCGACGCATTCGCTCACTGACCATCGCTGTCCCTCCTGCCGGGGCCGGGCAGCGGCTTCGGGAGGCTAAGGACCACCCGCAGCGCCGCCAGCATGGCTCGCCGGTCAGGTGACCATGTACGCTCTACTCGCAGGGAGTTTGCAAGTCCCTCGTTCTCGTCAGGTGCTCGCGAATCCATCGCGAAACAAGCGTAGGAGAGAAAATAGGTCAGCGCATATGAACCATGAGCCAGCGGGCTCGTGGTTCATATCTGCAACTCAACTGCGGCCTGGCGGCCTCTCAAGCAATCGGAGATAGAATTCCTTGCGGGGGCGGAACACCTCTCGGCGGGAGTTAGTGAACGATGTCTCTGGGGACTGGGTCGTTGAGGTCGGGCCGATGTCCCATAACGGCATGCCGAGAGTTGCGATATCCTGGTCCCAGGCCCTCATGGCTTCCCGGTTGGATAGGCCAACGAAGTCGACCAGTGCGCTCGTAGCCCGTAACCTGACCATATCGTCGCTAAGGTAGCTGCCGCCACTTC
>JADFMY010000120.1 GCA_022563685.1 Pseudomonadota bacterium
AATATAAGAGAAGCTTCTTCCACCTCCGTGGCAAACAATCCAGCCCAGATATTATTCTGGAATTCCTGAATGTAATAAAAAGTAAGAAAGCCAAGGAGAGAACCGCTAATTATTATAGAAATTATATATTTAACTGACATGGTATTTTGGGCATTCATTTCAAAATTTTATCATAATGTGATTGGCAGTTTCTAATTTGGGCCCTTTTGATCAACAATTGAGGCTTTTAGAGGAAGAGCTATCGGCAATCGGGTTTTTTCAGATGAATCTATCCTCTTATTTTTTTAAAGGATTCCTTTTGCGTCTTACTTGTCCTGGCCCTTATTCCCGCCAATTAAACGGGAGCTGATACAATTACGCCCCATTCTTTTTGCCTCGTAAAGAGATTCGTCAGCGCCGCTTAAAAACTTTTCAATAGTTAATTTTTCGACATTCTGAGTTGTAGTTACTCCTAAACTGATTGTGACGTTTGGACCTGTTGAATTATTTTTATGCTCGACCCCCAACCCTTCTACATTTGCGCGAAAATTTTCAGCCACTCGGGCTGCCCCTTCCAAGTCAGTTCCCGGAAGAATGGCCACAAACTCTTCGCCGCCATAACGGGCCACAAAATCAATTTTACGAATTGAGCGTTCCAACAGCCTTGATAAGCTACAAAGCACAGCATCCCCGGCCCGGTGACCATGCGTGTCGTTGATCCGCTTGAAATGGTCTATGTCCAGCATGAAGACCGATAGAACGTGATTATACCGCGCGGCCCTGAGTACTTCCTCATTTATCCGTTTCTCCAATTCATTACGGTTATACAGTCCGGTTAAAGGGTCATGTACCGAAAGGTATTTTAATTTCTCCTCCGCGAGCTTGCGTTCGGTAATGTCGGTGTTTGTTCCAATCATGCGCAGGGGGTTTCCATCCGTATCCCATTTAACGACTCGTCCCCTTGCTAAATTATGACGATATTCCCCCGTCTTTTTTCTTAATCTGTTCTCACATATGTAGGTCGGCGTCTTTCTCTCAAAATGATCATTGACTTTATTCAGAGTCTCTTTCCTGTCATCCGGGTGTATTAGTTTCTCCCAAAAACTAATCTTGCCGCTAACCTCGTCCGGTTCATATCCCAACCACTGACACCATGTATCGCTATACATAACCTCGCCTGTTTTTATATTCCAGTCCCAAACGCCATCACTCGTCGCATCCAGGGCATGTCCATAGCGTTCTTCACTATACTGTATTCTTTCTTGCACCTGCTTGTGTTCGGTGATGTCGATTATGGCTATCCGTATGGCCTTTACACCCTGCCAGTCAATTGTCTTTACGTAGCTCTCAAACCAGAACGGGCTACCGTCCTTGCGCAGGCCACGGCATTCGTAATAGGTAGGGGCTTCACCACCATCCATACGGTGTGTCTTGTAACCCCGTATCCGTTCCCGTTCCTCCGGTGACCAGAAGGCTTCCAATACTGAATCTAGCGCCATCATCTCTTTAAGATTTTTATAGCCAAAGATAACGGCACATTGTTGATTAGCAAAAAGCAGCTTGAAGTCTCTATGCACGAAGATACCTTGCGGAGAACTTTCAACAAGGTCACGGAATTTGGTGTCACTTTCTTTTAACTTCTCTTCCGCCCGCCTGGAGCGGTTTAATAAGAAACCACCAATGTAGCTAAAAATGATAATCAGAATTGAAACAATGGAGCGAAAATATATCTTCGTGGCAGAAGGTTGCGTTAACTGCTGGAATACAGTTCCTTCTCCCAGAATTACAGCGTCGATGAACGGATCAATAATCCAGATAAGTAGTGCTAAGGCTACGCCGACGAAAAAGAATCTGGACTTGAGACAACTCAGCAATTCAGCATAGGAATACAGGGGTTTCCGGTCGTCACGCTTATCCATTCTTCACTATCATCATCCCTCTACGTTAGATTAGTCCTGCCGGTTAATCAGGATAATGACAGCCAGCAGAGGCTAGCGCTCAATTATATAAAATAACGGTGATTTGTATATATTATAGGTCAATTTGGTGCCGATAAGTCAGTACTTCCGGGCGATGATTGTGGGAGCAAGCCATGAGTAATAAATACGGTGTATTTTGATTATCAAGCTTAAAGATGTTATTGAATTAATCACCGGTCTGGATCAGGTGCGGTAAATAATGAAGACCTATAACCAATCAGGTATGAGTCCAGAAGCGCAATCTATCAAAGATATGGCCGATTTTATTCGCGCTCACACAAGCTGAGTCGCGATCTACCAGTTCACCGGATTTCAGGAACCAATGAAACTATTCGTGGGTCAAATCGTGGATATAATGTTAGGCTTTGGATTATGAATACTCTGGCAGCCAGATCGAATTCTCAATTACTATTATTTTTAAAGGGTGGCTTCATAGCGGCTTTGACCTTTGTGGCGCTTGGTACTGTCACCGCCCTGTGGGAAAACCCCTTTTTTATCCGTATGACGCCAACGGGTGGGTTCGAAATTTCGCTCCTCGCTGTACAGGCAGTTATGTTCGGAGTCTACTTTTCCATCCCTACAGACTCTTGCTCAACAAAGACGTTGGGTACTGGTGGAGTCTTGGGGTTTTTAGGTTTCGCATGCCCAGTGTGCAATAAAATTTTGATGTATGTATTTGGTGCTGAACTATTACTTTCCTATCTGGAACCTGCGCGAATATATCTGGCGGTGTTAGGTACTTTGGTTATCAGCCTGGCGTTATATATAAAATTAAAAAGGCGTCGGTCGTTGTCTCAAAATAGCCTGGATGTTGCTTCCCCCTGAAACTATAAATGTAAATCTTTTTTGCGCCTCTGTTCACCATTGCCATCGAATAAGCAGTGATAGCCACAATTCCTACAATGGCATGGATTGTACGATCAATGCTACCTACATTCTTCTTCATGATCGAAGATTCCGGTTAGCTAAAAACGATCAAATTAGAGGTTGCCGATCACCGCCGTCGGATCCTCCCCGCGCATATCGGGCAATTGGTGGGCGATTCCCTGGTGACAGTCGATGCAGGTTTTACCGGCATCGAGTCCTTCGGAGTGTTGTTTTACTGCACGGCGTCCCTGTTCACCGTAATCCATCGAATCGAAGTTATGGCAGTTACGGCATTCGCGGGAGTCTGTTTTTTTCATCACCCGCCACACTTTTTGGGCGAGTTCCAGGCGCTTGGCTTCAAATTTCTCACGCGTGTTTATGGTGCCCAGAACCTTGTGCAGCAGCTCGTTGGTAGCATATATTTTCCTCATCACCTTGTAGACCCATTCTTTCGGTACGTGGCAGTCAGGGCAGGTTGCACGTACACCGGTACGATTGCTGTAGTGAATGGTCTCCTTGAATTCCTCGTAAACATTGTCTTCCATTTCATGGCAGGAAATGCAAAAAGCTTCGGTGTTGGTTAACTCCATCGCGGTATTAAATCCGCCCCAGAAAATAATTCCGGTGACGAATCCGACGATTAAAACGCTGCCCAGCGAATATCGAGCGCTCGGGGTTTTCAACGCTCCCCACAGGGACTTCATGAGACTCTCTTTGGGGTCGGTATTATTGTTGCTCATAGCTTGTTTTCACTCATCGTTTATTCCGGGATTTATTCACCACTAATAGCGATAATCGGGACGAATTCGTTATCCACCAGGGGTTTCGCATTGACCTGCGGGACGTGACATTGAGTACAGAAATACATGCGCGCCGATATGTTTGCGAGCACGTTCTCATCCCGATCCTCGAAGTGGGTCTGGCTGATTTTGGTGGCATCATACTGGCGGTAGTTTTTCCAGCTATGACAGCTCAGGCACTTGTTTGATTTGAGGTTGATTTTATAGCGCGCGATCGCGTGCGGGACGAGCGGGGGCTGTTGCACGTAGTCGCGTGCAATCGGCTCGCCGTCCTTGGGATATTTTTTCATATGGGGAGCCTTTGCCACCTGATCGAGTTCTACGTGACCTCGCAGGGAGCTGATCTCGGCGGCGATGGCCTGTATGCCGAGACCGGCGGTGACAATCAATACCAGGATTGTTGCTGGGTTAAATTTTTTCATAGTGCTTCTACTCCTGAAGAATGAGTACCTGCGTAGTTATCGCTGTTTTCATGAGAGTTGAAATTGTCGAATCTGAGTCCAAAGTGAAAGGCGAAATATGGCTAGGCCTTGATGACCTTAACCGCACATTTTTTAAAGTCGGTTTCCTTGGATAACGGATCCGTCGCATCCAGGGTGACCTTGTTGATCAGGCAACTGGCATCGAACCAGGGCACAAACACCAGGCCCCGGGGAACACGGTTGCGACCCCTGGTTTCTATGCGTGCGTTGATTTCACCGCGCCGGCTTATCAGGCGTGCGGCCAGGCCGCGCCGTAGACCACGGGCTTTGGCATCGTCGGGATGCATGTAGATAACCGCGTCGGGGAAAGCCCGGTACAATTCCGGTACGCGTCGAGTCATCGTGCCCGAATGCCAGTGCTCCAGTACACGACCGGTGCTTAACCAGAGATCGAACTCGTCATCCGGGCTTTCAGCCGGTGGCTCGTAAGGGGCGGTGATGATATTAGCCCGGCCATCTCCTTTGCCATAAAATTTGACGCCTTCACCGGCCTTGACATGTGGATCGTATCCTTCTCGATATCGCCACAGGGTTTCCTTGCCGTCAATTATCGGCCAGCGTAGTCCTCTGTTATTGTGATAGACATCGAATGGAGCCAGCTCGTGACCAATTTTCGGCCCTTCGAACTGAAAGCGGCGGTATTCTTCGAATAATCCTTTTTGCAGGTAAAACCCGAAATCGTCCATTTCTGCGTTTGCATAGTGATTGCCCCGGCTATCGGATATCTGCTGTTTGGGAAATTGATCGACCTGGCCGTTGGCGAATAATACCTGGTATAGCGTTTTACCCCGTAATTCAGGTTTTTTTGCTATGACCTCTTCGGGCCAGACATCCTCCACCTTGAATCTTTTCGAGAATTCGACCACTTGCCACAGGTCGGATTTGGATTCGCCGGGCGCATCCACCTGCTGGCGCCAGAATTGCATACGACGCTCGGCATTGCCATAGGCGCCTTCTTTTTCGGTCCACATCGCGGTGGGGAGAATCAGGTCGGCGGCGATCGCGGTTACCGTAGGGTAGGGGTCCGATACGACGATGAAGTTGGCGGGGTTACGATAACCCGGCAAGCCTTCTTCGTTGAAATTCGCCGCGGCCTGCAAGTTGTTATTGCATTGCACCCAGTAGGCATTGAGTTTTCCATCCTTGAGCATGCGGCTTTGTAATACCGCGTGGTAACCTATCTTACCGGGCAGGGCGCCTTCCGGTAAGCCCCAGATTTTTTCCGCCAGGTCGCGGTGGGATTTTTTGAACACCACATAGTCGGCTGGCAGGCGATGTGCGAATGTGCCGACTTCGCGAGCGGTGCCACAGGCTGAAGGCTGACCGGTAAGAGAAAACGGGCTGTTACCCGGTTCTGAAATTTTCCCCATTAACAAATGCACGTTATACACCAGGCCATTGACCCAGACACCGCGCGTATGCTGGTTAAATCCCATAGTCCAGAACGAGGTAATCTTGCGCTTCGGATCGGCGTAGAGTTTCGCCAGACGCAATAGTTTCTCTGCGGGCACGCCGGACAGCTCGGCGGTGTATTCGAGTGTATAGGGCTCGACCGACTTCACATATTCGTCGAAGCTGATCTTCGAGAGCTTGCCCTTGTTTGCGTTTTTCGCCTGTTGCTGCAATGGGTGCTCTCGACGCAGGCCATAGCCGATATCGGTCGGCGTTTTGGTGAAGTTGACATGCCTGTCGAGGAAGTCCTGGTCATAGGCCCGGTTCTGGATAATGTAGTTGGCGATGTAATTCAAGATGGCCAGATCGGTTTGCGGAGTGAACACCATGTTGTTATCGCTCAGGTCGAAACAACGGTTCTCAAAGGTTGATAGTACGTGTACCTCGCAACCTTCTTTGGTCAGTCGCGTATCGGTTAGTCGGGACCAGAGTATCGGGTGCATCTCGGCCATGTTGGCACCCCAGAGCACGAAAGCATCGGCATGTTCGAGGTCGTCGTAGCAGCCCATGGGTTCATCGGACCCAAATCCTCGAATAAATGCACCTACTGCCGAGGCCATGCAGTGACGCGCGTTAGGGTCGATGTTGTTGGATCTAAAACCTGCCTTGTAGAGTTTCGAGGCGGCGTAGCCTTCCCACACGGTCCACTGACCCGAGCCGAACATGCCAACCGTGGATACGATTTCTTCCGGTTTTTTCCCCTTGTTCGCTTTCAGGTCGTGTTTTAACGCGGTTTTAAATTTTTCTTCCATCACGTCGAATGCTTTTTCCCAGCTTACCGGAGTGAACTCGCCCTCCTTATCGTATTCGCCATTGGTCATGCGCAACAGGGGTTGCCTGAGGCGATCTTCGCCGTACATGATCTTGGATAAAAAATAACCCTTGATACAGTTGAGGCCGCGATTAACCGGGGAATCCGGATCGCCCCGAGTGGCGACGATCCGGCCATTTTTGGTACCAACCAGTACGCTACAACCAACACCGCAAAATCGACAGGGCGCCTTATCCCATCGAATATTATCTTTTGTCGCTGCTAGCGCCTGGTTGACGCCTGGAAGGGTGATTCCTGCTGCCGCAGCGGTGGCCGCGATGGCGTTGTTTTTGATGAACTCTCTTCGGGTCAGTTTCATTTCCAGGCCTCCTGTAGACCATTCGTTTATCCGATTTAGGGAAAGTCCGATTTATTCAGAGGTTCCTCAGGTATTCGGATTCTGCTTACTATGCTCGATAAGGGCTGATTACATTGCGTCGTCAAACTGGTGGTATACCATCGAGGCCGCCAGCACGCCGGGAATATTTTGTAGCGATAACAGCATATCCGACATCTGTGCGTTATTTTCCTGTTCGATCGTGACCACGATCTTCCCGGCTTCATTGGAGGCGTGTACTTCGACACCTTCCATATCAACTAAGGCATCACAGACAGAGGTTATATTTTTCGGGTGCGCCTGAACCAGTATCCCGCTTATATTCATGCCGCATCCTCAATCGATGGTTTCATTTCTATCGCCTGTACCGGGCAGGTCGAGTAACAGGCGCCACATCCGTTGCAACAGGCCGCATCGATAATCGGTATGGCGGTGCTATTGATTCGATATTGCATCGTGATCGCCCTGTTCTCGCATGGATCGAAACAGCTACGGCATTCAACCTGCTGAAAGGCAATACATTTATACTCATCGATACGGGCGGAAATCGACCAGGGCAGGGCCTCGGGAGTTCTGGTGATAGCGCCGCTATGGCAGGCGTTTAAACATTCGTCGCAAAACAGGCATTCGCCGGATTCGAAATCGATAACAGGGTACTGGCCTCTACCCATTCGAATGATCTGGGTTGGGCAGCATTTAACGCAATCTCCACAATGGTTGCAGGCCGATATGAAATCGACCTCGGCAATAGCCCAGGGGGGGCGTATCGTTGTTCTATTTCCGTAGAATACACCGTGCAGAAAATCCGCCCTGTTTATCGCTGTTGTCATTTCCAGCCGTATATTTTTCGCGGCGCAATCAT
>JADFMY010000121.1 GCA_022563685.1 Pseudomonadota bacterium
AGGCTGCCGGCCAACACTCCTCTATAGAAAAATCATTACTTCGGGAAATTGAGGAAGATGCCAGTGAATGTCACCAGGCTAAAGAGCAATTATTAATTACCAGCGGCGAGGAATTTGATGCCGTTGTGCGTAAAGTGAAAGCCCTCTGTGATAATTAGCTTTTGAATGCTTTCGGCGTTTCCGGAATAGCCAGTAGGTTGGGGTTCGTTACATGGATGTAACTTATTAGAGCACCAACAGTAGGCGCTTTTAGGCGACGCAGGAGCAGTTGCCGAGAGGGACGAACCCCAACTTATTGATTTGCATCAGTCATGTTGGGCTTCACAAGCTCAGCCCAATCTACGGGTTACCGAATGGCTGATGCCTCTATTGATATAGATTCCGGATAAGCCTCTGGCGTTTGCGGAATGACTTTTTTTTTGCGCTAGGCTACCTTGACCGGAAATGCCGAATCCGCAGCTGACTGGTAATTTTCCATTTCGTTAAAATTCAGGTAACGATAAATGTCATCGGCCATGGTATTAATGTCTTCGGCGTATTTCATGTATTCGTCCAGGGTTGGAATTTTACCCAGGATAGCACTCACTGCCGCGAGTTCCGCCGAGGCGAGGTAAACATTCGCGCCATTGCCGAGGCGGTTCGGGAAGTTTCGGGTTGAAGTGGAAACCACCGTACTATTCTCGGCCACGCGCGCCTGATTACCCATGCAAAGCGAACAGCCGGGCATTTCTGTGCGTGCACCCGAACGGCCGAAGATGCCGTAATAACCCTCGGCAGTGAGCTGCGCCTCGTCCATCTTGGTCGGTGGCGCTATCCACAGCCGCGTTGCGACAGGTGCATCGAGCTTGTCGAGTAGTTTCCCGGCAGCGCGGAAGTGACCAATATTGGTCATACAGGAGCCAATGAATACTTCGTCGACCTTGTCTCCGGCGACTTCTGACAAAGGCTTAACGTCGTCCGGGTCGTTCGGGCAGGCCAATAGTGGCTCTTTGATCTGGTTCAGGTCGATTTCGATAATCTCGGCGTATTCGGCATCCGCATCGGCTTCCAGCAACACCGGATTTTCGAGCCAGGCTTCCATTTCTTCGATACGCCGTGTAATCGTGCGTACGTCGCCATAGCCCTCGCTGATCATCCACTTGAACATGGTGATATTCGAATTCAGGTATTCGATGATGGGCTCTTTGTCGAGCCTGACCGTGCAACCGGATGCAGAGCGCTCGGCCGAAGCATCCGAGAGCTCAAAAGCCTGTTCGACTTTCAAATGCGGCAGACCCTCGATTTCAAGTACGCGTCCGGAAAAGATATTTTTCTTGCCCTTCTTTTCAACCGTCAACAGGCCGCGCTGTATCGCCACGTAGGGAATCGCATTAACCAGATCACGTAGCGTTATACCAGGTTGCATCTCACCTTTGAAACGTACCAGCACCGATTCCGGCATATCGAGGGGCATGACGCCGGTTGCCGCGGCAAAGGCTACCAGGCCCGAACCGGCCGGGAATGAGATGCCGATCGGGAAACGCGTGTGCGAGTCACCGCCGGTGCCAACCGTGTCGGGTAACAGCATTCGATTCATCCAGGAATGGATAATGCCATCTCCGGGGCGCAGCGAAATACCCCCACGGTTTTGCATGAAATCTGGGAGCGTGTGATGGGTTTCGACATCCACCGGCTTGGGATAAGGCGCCGTATGGCAAAACGATTGCATGACCAGGTCGGCAGAAAATCCGAGACAGGCCAGATCCTTCAGTTCATCACGGGTCATCGGGCCGGTAGTGTCCTGTGAGCCAACCGTGGTCATCTTCGGCTCGCAGTACATTCCGGGGCGAACACCGGCCAGTCCACAAGCCTTGCCGACCATTTTTTGCGCCAGGGTATAGCCTTTGTCACTGTCTTCGGCAGCCTGTGGCTTTTCGAAAACATCGGTGGGCGGCAGGTCCAGCGCCTTGCGGGCCCGGTCGGTCAGGCCACGACCGATGATCAACGGGATGCGGCCCTGCGCCCGCACTTCATCCTTTAATACCCTGGTACTGAGCTCAAATGTCGATAGCAGCTCGTCGCTGTCGTGACGGGTAACCTTGCCTGCATAAGGATAAACATCGATCACGTCGCCCATATTCATTTTCGATACATCCATTTCAATCGGCAAGGCGCCGGCGTCTTCCATGGTATTGAAAAAGATCGGTGCTATATTACTGCCAAAACAATACCCGCCGTTGCGTTTATTCGGAATATAGGGGATATCCTTGCCCATATGCCACAATACCGAATTGGTTGCAGACTTACGCGATGAGCCGGTACCCACGACATCGCCGACATAGGCGACCGGGTGACCCAGAGCCTTGAGCTGTTGAATTTTTTCCAATGGTTTATCGGTTAAACCTTCGCGTGGATTTTTCAGCATGGCGTTTGCGTGTAACGGAATGTCAGGACGCGACCAGGCATCCTGCGCCGGGGATAAATCGTCGGTATTGGTTTCACCGGGCACCTTGAATACGGTCACGGTGATTTTATCGGCCAACACCGGCTTAGCGGTAAACCATTCGGCATTAGCCCAGGATTCAATTACCTGTCTGGCATAAGCATTACCCGCATCTGATTTTTCACAGATATCATGGAAAGCATCAAATACCAGTAAAGTGTGTGATAACGCCTTCACCGCAGCAGCGGCAATAGCGTCTTTCTCCAGACAGGCGATCAAAGGAGCGACATTGTAACCCCCGAGCATGGTACCGAGAATTTCGGTCGCTTTCACCGCATCGATCAACGGTGTACTGACTTCGCCACGCGTAATCGCTGCGAGAAAACCGGCCTTGACGTAGGCCGCTTCATCTACGCCCGCAGGCACATGCCGGGTCAGTAACTCGAGCAGGTATTCTTCTTCACCTTCAGGCGGGTCTTTGATTAATTCCACCAGGTCAGCGGTTTGCTGTGCATCCAGTGGCTGGGGAGGAACGCCTTCTTTTTCACGCTCCGCGATATGGTCTCGGTATGCCTGTAACATTTTGCCTGCTAATCTTTAGTACTATTGTGATCTTTAATATGGTGGCAGATTTGCGTTTTTCCATATCAGCGTTTTTCAATCGGCACATACTCCAGATCAATCGGGCCCGTGTATAACTGGCGGGGTCGGCCGATCTTGTGGTTATCATCCGATAACATTTCGGCCCACTGCGTAATCCACCCAACCGTTCGGGCCATGGCAAAGATAACCGTGAACATATTCATCGGAATACCCATCGCCAGAAATATGATACCAGAATAAAAATCGACGTTGGGATACAGATTACGCTTGACGAAATACCCGTCTTCCAGCGCTACTTTTTCGAGCGCCATCGCGGTTTCGAGCAATTTCTTTTGCTCGCCGGTCGATTCCATATCGTTTAATAACTGGTGGCATATTACACGGATCAATTTGGCGCGCGGATCGTAATTTTTATAAACCCGGTGCCCGAATCCCATCAGGCGGAAACTGTCGTCCTTGTCCTTGGCACGATCTACAAACGACTGCAGGGATTTACCCGACTCATTGATTTCCATCAACATGCGAATCACCGCTTCGTTCGCACCGCCATGCGCCGGTCCCCACAGCGCAGCGATACCGGCCGCCACTGCGGCAAACGGGTTGGCGTCCGAGCTACCGGCCAGCCGTACGGTGGAAGTGGAAGCATTTTGCTCGTGATCGGCATGCAGGATCAGAATCAGATCCAGTGCTTTGGCGAGCAATGGATTAGGCGTGTATTTTTCGGAGGGCATCGAATACATCATGTTCAGAAAGTTTTCGGTATAACTCATACTATTGACGGGGTAAATAAACGGTTTACCCATCGCGTAACGATAGCTCCAGGCTGCAATGGTTGGCATTTTCGCAATGAGACGATGCGCGGTAATCATACGATGTTCTGGATTATGGATATCCATGTGATCGTGGTAAAAAGCTCCGAGCGCACCGACCACACCGACCATAATCGCCATCGGATGGGCGTCTCGGCGAAAGCCACTAAAAAACCGCTTCAGCGCTTCGTGCAACATCGTATGGTTGGTGATTTCATATTCGAAATCGTCGAGTTCCTGTCGACTGGGTAACTTATCGTTGATCAGTAAAAAGCAGACTTCGAGATAAGAGCTCTGTGCGGCCAACTGCTCGATCGGGTACCCCCGGTATTGCAACACACCCTTTTCACCGTCGAGGAAGGTAATGCTGCTTGCACAACTGGCGGTAGACACGAACCCCGGATCGAAGGTGAAGTAACCCAGCTCTTTGTACAAGGCGCTTATGTCGATGGTTTTTGGGCCTCTGGTGGGCGACAGCAACGGTAATTGCACTTTTTTACCGGTCGTATCGTCGATAATGGTTACGGTTTCGTCGCTCATGTTTTTCCTCTCTGACTCCCTCATTGAAGGCTATAGACTTGTTATTGTTTGGTATCTATAACTCGGTTGAAACCTGGCAGGGGTGATCTTCGACCCAACTGTATGCGTTTAATATAACTCTATTGGCGAAGTTATATAACCGATTATATACCACTATTAAACAATACTATCGTGAGAATTAATAATCGGCTTCCCCCAACCTGGCCTGTTTTTAAACCTGTCCGGCAAATAATTTATTTTCGATTATTCAATTAATTGTTGACAATATTAGTATAATTTTGCATATTTTCACCATTACTTCGCATTTTTAATCGATATTGTCGACAATAGCATGGATACCCCGCTCCTGTTCGGTCAGCCAACAGAAACGCAAACTCTGGCCAGCAGGGCCTTCGAGAGCATCAAGTCGGACATTATCGACGGGCAATTATCGCAAGGTAGTAAAATTGTCGAATCGGATCTCGCCCTCAAGTACGGGATCAGTCGTGGGCCCTTACGCGAGGCGATACATCGGCTCGAACAGATTAAACTGGTAGTACGAATTCCCCGCGCTGGTTCGCGAGTCGTCAGGCTCGATAGCAAGATGATCGAGGATATCTATATAGCGCGCGAATCTCTGGAAGGCATGGCGGCGCGACTCGCGGCCAGGCTTATGCCCGATGAAGAAATTCGCTCGCTATTCAAATTACTGGATCAACACGAACAGGCTATCAGCGAAGCTGAGGGAAGGGTTTATTTTCAGAGCGAGGGTGATATCGACTTTCATTATCGCATCGCAGTCGCGAGCCAAAATCAGTGGATACTGGAAAACCTCAACGGCGAACTCTATCATCTACTCCGCATGTGCCGGTATCAATCCGGGCAGGCGCCTGCGCGGCCTCACATAGCGCTGGAGCAACACATACAAATCGTTGGCGCGATCGAGCAACGCGACGAAGAACTGGCCGAATTACTCATGCGCCGCCACATCAGCGGCGCGTGGAAAATTGTAAAAACGATTCTCGAGGATAACCATGAATGATGCCCTTTCGCCGGGTCGCAAATTGCGCGAGGCAGTCGCACAAAACGACCCACTGCAAGTCGTCGGTGCAGTCAACGCTTACAGCGCTATCATGGCCGAAAAATGTGGTCATAAAGCGCTCTACCTGTCGGGTGGCGGTGTCGCTGCCTGTTCCCTGGGTATTCCCGACCTGGGCATCTCAACTCTGAAAGATGTACTCGAAGATGCCTCGCGCATTACCGCTGCCAGCTCACTACCGCTACTGGTCGACATCGACACCGGCTGGGGTGGCGCCTTCAATATCGCACGCTGCATCCGCGAAATGCAACGCGCCAATGTAGCTGGTGTCCATATCGAAGACCAGGTCATGCAAAAGCGTTGCGGCCACCGTCCTAACAAGGCAATCGTGCCGCAGGCCGAAATGGCCGACCGGATCAAGGCCGCGGTAGATGCCCGTAGTGACGACAATTTTGTCATAATGGCGCGTACCGATGCGCTCGCGGTCGAAGGTCTAGAAGCAGCTATCGATCGCACTATCGCCTATGTCGAAGCCGGTGCCGATATGATCTTCCCTGAGGCGATGACCGAACTCGATCAATACCAGCGGTTTGTCGATGCGGTCGGCGTTCCGGTGCTCGCGAATATCACTGAATTTGGTGCTACGCCGTTATTTACCACCGCACAACTGGCTTCGGTAGGCGTCAAACTATCGCTTTATCCACTCAGTGCATTTCGAGCGGCGAGTCTCGCGGCACTCAATGTATATCGGCATATTCTGGCCGATGGCACCCAACAAAAAGTCGTCGATACCATGCAAACTCGCATGGAACTGTACGACTATCTCGATTATCACCAGTACGAACAAACTTTAGACCGATTATTCAATGAGGAACAGTCATGAGCGAAACACCTGCTTTCAAACCCAAGAAATCGGTCGCTCTGTCAGGTACCGTCGCGGGTAATACTGCAATCTGTACCGTAGGGCGCACTGGTAACGATTTGCACTATCGCGGCTACGATATTCTCGACATCGCCGAAACCTGTGAATTCGAGGAAGTCGCCTATTTGATCGTGCACGAAAAGCTACCGACTCAGGCAGAACTCGACGCCTACAAGGTGCATCTGAAATCAATGCGCGACCTGCCCGAGTCAGTCAAAACGGTGCTCGAACAATTACCCGCCACTACCCATCCAATGGATGTGATGCGCACCGGTTGTTCGGCGCTGGGCTGCCAAAGCCCCGAAGTTGCAGACCATAACGCCGAGGGCGCGCGCGATATTATCGATCGCTTAATGGCCTGTTTTAGTTCGGTGCTGGTGTACTGGTATCACTTCAGCCACAACAACAAGCGTATAGAACTCGCAACCGATGACGATTCGATCGGCGGTCACTTCCTGCATCTACTGCACGGCAAGCCGGCACCGGAATCCTGGGTCAAGGCGATGCACATTTCGTTAATTCTCTACGCCGAGCACGAATTTAATGCATCGACATTTACCGGGCGCGTCATCGCCGGAACCGGGGCGGATATCTATTCAGCCCTGACAGGCGCGATCGGCGCACTGAGCGGTCCCAAGCATGGTGGTGCCAACGAGATCGCCTTCGAGATTCAATCGCGTTATAGCTCTGCCGACGAAGCCGAAGCCGACATTCGTGAACGCGTCGCCAATAAGGAAATTGTCATCGGTTTCGGTCATCCGGTGTATACCGTCAGCGACCCTCGCAACGAAGTCATTAAACGCCTCGCCAAACAACTTTCCGACGAAAACAATAATACCTTAATGTATGAAGTGGCCGAACGCCTGGAAAGCGTGATGTGGGAGCTTAAGAATATGTTCCCGAATCTTGACTGGTTCTCGGCCATATCCTACGACCAGATGGGTGTGCCCATCGACATGTTCACGCCACTGTTTGTGATTGCAAGAACCACCGGCTGGGGCGCACATATTGTTGAACAACGACAGGATGGCAAGATCATCCGCCCTTCGGCCAACTATACCGGGCCTGAAAACCTGGTTTTCACCCCAATTAACAATAGATAGTGCAAGGTAGAGAATTTAAGGAAGGTCTGATTTATTCAGGCCTTCCCGCAGTACATGGATGTGCTGCCAAAATCGATGCCGCTAAGGCATTGATTTTGTGAGACAAATGAAAATCACATTTTTCGTTTGTCGTCCTCTGA
>JADFMY010000122.1 GCA_022563685.1 Pseudomonadota bacterium
ATTTACTATTTTGCAAGGAACCCTATAGTGGCAATTCCCGAAACTAATATCGAGCAAGAATTACAGGTGCGAGTTCGGCAGGCGACTGAACATGCATCGCCATTGCGTGTCGTCGGTGGTGACACCAAGGCTTTTTTTGGTCACCAGGTGGAAGCCGAAACCCTTGAAGTTGCGGCGCACTCAGGCGTGATCGATTACGATCCGTCCGAACTGGTGATTACCCTGCGTGCCGGATCGAGGCTAAGCGATGTCCAAGCCCTGATGGCAGAGCATCGGCAAATGCTCGGTTTCGAACCGCCGCATTTCGGTAAAAACGCGACCATTGGCGGCTTAGTGGCAAGCGGTCTCACGGGACCTCGGCGTGCTTACGCCGGCGCGATACGTGATTTCATGCTCGGGGTGAAAATAGTCGATGGTCGTGGCGAAGTATTAAACTTCGGCGGGCGGGTGATCAAGAATGTCGCAGGATTCGATGTGTCGAGGTTGATGGTCGGGGCGCTGGGGACGCTCGGTGTTATCCTCGAAGTGTCGCTACGCGTGATACCGATGGTTGAAACCGAAGTGACGCTCGGCTTTGACCACCCCAGGCCACAGGAGCATATAGGCTGGATCAACGAGTTGGGCTCCAGGCCATTGCCGCTCTCTGCTTCATTATGGCACCAGGGACGCAGCCTCGTGCGTTTGTCGGGGAGCGATCAGGGTGTAACGAGTGCAGCAAGGCAGCTCGGTGGTGACACGGAAAACGATATCTGGGAACAGGTGAGGGAGCAAACCCACGAGTTTTTCGCCGGGCAGGAGCAAATTACCAGGGTAGCCCTGCCACAAACCTGCGACGACTTTTTACCCGCCGATCAACTCATCGAATGGGGTGGCGCGCAGCGCTGGCTGCGTGGAAACGTTAGCCTTGACGAGTTAAGACGGCAAGTCGAAAGCAGAAATGGAACCGCCTGCGCCTATCTTGGCGCCACCGAAGCAGAATCGGTGTTTCACCCGTTGAATGCATCCCTGCTGGCGCTACACCGAAATTTGAAAGCGAGCTTCGATCCTGCCGCAGTATTAAATCCTGGCCGACTATACCCCGAACTTTAGTCATGCAAACCAACCTGGGCGATCAATTTAAACAGACCACCAACGCCAGAGTGGTCGAAGAAATTTTGCGTAAATGCGTACACTGCGGCTTTTGCAACGCGACCTGCCCCACTTACCAGTTGCTGGGTGACGAACTCGATGGACCGCGTGGTCGTATCTATCAGATGAAGCAGTTCTTTGAAGGTGAACCCGCAAATGCAGAAATACTCAAGCACCTCGATCGCTGTCTGACTTGCCGCTCCTGCGAAACTACCTGTCCCTCCGGTGTGAAATACAGCACTCTGCTGGAAATCGGTCGTGAGGCGATCGAACGGGAATTACCCCGGCCAGCGATAGAGCGCATCAAACGCCGGGGTATCACCTGGTTTTTGAATTCGGGCTGGATATTTAACCTGACACTACAGGTTGCCAGGTTTTTCTCGCGGGTGCTTCCTGCCAGTTTGCGTCGCTCGATTCCGGCGCAGCAGGAGCCGATTGCGGCGGTGCAAAACCATCACCAACGTCGGGTCCTGATGCTGTCTGGTTGTGTGCAACCATCGCTCGCACCGAATACCAACGCCGCCGCGGCGAGGCTACTCGATCGCTTTGGAATTTCTGCGATTGAGATTAAGGCAAAGCACTGTTGCGGCGGGGTGGGGCTGCATACTTCGCAAATCGAACAGGGTCGAGGGCAGGCGCGTCGATTGATCGATCTCTGGTGGCCGCAAGTCGAAGCGGGAATTGAAGCGATTGTATTTACCGCCAGCGGTTGCGGCGTGACCCTAAAGGATTACCCGGAGTTATTTGCATTGGAACCAGAATATGCGGCCAAAGCCAAAACCATTGCCGAACTATCGCAGGATCTCAGCGAACTGGTCGCGGCAGAAATAGAAAAACACCCGCTCAAAATCGGCCAGCCACGGCGGGTCGCGTTTCATACGCCCTGTACCTTGCAACATGGTCTGGGCTTAAAGGACAAAGTTGAATCTTTACTGGCGAAGGCCGGGTACCATCTCTGCGAGGTTGCTGACGCGCATTTATGCTGTGGCTCGGCGGGGACCTATTCCCTGTTACAACCTGAACTGTCGGCGCGCTTGCGTAACGATAAACAGAACGCGCTGATGATCGATCGACCCGAGCTTATCGCGACCGCGAATATTGGCTGTCAGATGCATATCGCCAATGGAGCCAGTGTGCCGGTCGTCCACTGGGTCGAATTACTCAACGATGCGCTCCAAACCGGGGGTTAGGGAAGGTCTGATTTATTCAGACCTTCCCGCAGTACATGGGCAGGTTTTTGCTCCTCGGCAATTGCTCCTGCATTGCTCTAATAAGTTACATCCATGTAACGATGCAAAACCTGCATTTCCCACGTCCTTGTGGGTCACGTGCTGCCAAAATCGATGCCGTTAAGGCATTGATTTTGTAAGACAAACGAAAATCGCATTTTTCGATTGTCGTCCTCTGAGAATTCACGGATGAATTATTCAGAGGTTCCTTAGATTTAATCTTTTTCTGCAGGTACCGGCGTAGGTCGGCCGTCCTTATCGAGTGCAACAAATTTGAATTTCGCTTCGGTCACCTTTTTTTCATGGCCGGAACGGGCGCGTTGAGTCCAGGCTTCGACGTGTATATCGAGCGACGTATTACCGACCCCGATCAATTCTGTATAGACACATAGTACATCGCCGATTTTAACCGGTTCGATGAAGCTCATGCTGTCAAGCGCCGCAGTGACGGTGCGGCAACGCGCGCGTTCGATCGCGCAAATGCCCCCAGCGATATCCATTTGTGACAAAACCCAGCCACCAAAAATGTCGCCGGAGGGATTCGAATCGGCTGGCATCGCCAGGGTACGGATGGTGAGTGTGCCTCTGGGTGTATCGCTCATAGTCTATTCCAGGGTTTGCATGTCGCGGCTAATAGTATAACGTGCTACTGCCAGGCGATGCGATCAGGCCAGTATTGCTCCGCCATCCACATCCACGATGGTGCCTGTGACGAATTGATTTTCGAGTAGAAACATCGCCGCAGGCGCCACTTCTTCGGGCTTCCCCGGACGCGGGATCAAATTATTTTTCGTCGTTTCGTTCATATATTGTTCTCGTGCCTCGCCTTCCTGGGTGAACATCGGGGTATCGATCAGGCCGGGGCATATCGCATTGATCCGAATCGGCTTGATTTCATTCGCCGCCATCCTGACAAAGCCCTCGACCGCGTTACCCACGGTGGCAATCGCCAGTACACCGGGGCGCCATTTACGCGCCGGGTAACCGCTCAATAACACGATCGCTCCATCCTGTGCCATATGGGGTGCGCCCAGGCGTACGGTGTTGACATAACCCCAGAGCTTGGCAAACGAACCCTGAAATCCATCCAGGTCCATTTCCAGAAACGGGCCGATCGCGCGCGGGCCGCCGGTTGCCGTGTTGACCAGGAAATCGAATCCACCGTGTTTTTCAAACAATGCCGCAAGCGCGTCCCGATCGAGTACATCGGCTATTTCGTTTTGCATGTTATCGTTGCCTTTACCCAGCGCGCCACGGCGACTGACGGTCACCACTTCGGCGTCCGCCTGTTGTAACAATTTGGCGATTTCCAGTCCCATGCCTGAAGTGCCGCCGAAAACGATGGCTTTCTTGCCACTAAAATTTGTCATGTCTATTGTTGCTCCCAGTTAAATAATACCCGATTCCAGGCTCGCCGCCATGAGCATGCCGAGTTCCTCGCACTGGCCTTCGAATTCTTCCCGGTATTCACCCTGCAGGATGATGGGCTCCTGTATCGGCTTCCAGCTTAAGCCGGTGGTAATTTTACCGACAGCGATCCTGGTTCCAGTACCATCGAGCCCGGCACGGATATAAAGCGCGAATGGCATGGCCTCGGTGTGCTCCAGGCAAGGATAATAAATCCGGTCGAAAAAGTCCTTTAAAGCACCACTCATGTAACCGAAATTTTCCGTGGTGCCA
Organism: Pseudomonadota bacterium; assembly: GCA_022563685.1. GTDB lineage: Bacteria > Pseudomonadota > Gammaproteobacteria. The sequence continues at coordinate 4,038 of JADFMY010000122.1, forward strand.
AGAATTATCGCGTCAGCCCAGAGCACGTCGTCGGGCTTGGCCTGCAATGGTGGAATATGTTTGACTGTAACACCGTCAATGTCTTCGTGCATTGCACCACGCATCGTCGCATCCACCAGTTTTTGGGTATTGGGCGACGGGTTGTGGGCGACTATTAACAGGTGTTTTTTATCCGGCATGGCTGTGATGATAATTGCAGCGGTGGGTCTTGAATAGCAATTATTCCCCTGAGTCAGGGAGCGGGTGTACTTGATTATGCAACTTTCTTTCTGTAAATTCGGTCACCTTTATTCGCGCTCGGGGCTTTTATCCTTTCCTATTTAGGTATCGATGAAGGGTTTGAGGTCAGGCGTACTACGCCGTCTATTCTGGGGTAGTGGTCATATAATACAGTTCAGTCATACTCAGCTTATGCTGGTTGCCTGGTTGCCTGGTTGCCTGGTTGTGGTTGGCCACTGTCAGCGGCGCCTATCTGCGTTTATCACCCCGCGTGGTGCTGGCTTTGTTTGTGCCGGGTCTGTCACCGGTATCGGTCGCGCCGATCATTTATCTGGCCTTCGATGTCAGCTTCGGCCATCACCTGTTCTGGTTCATTCAACTAATGAAATATGGTGGTGCACTGGCCGCCGTTCCCATCGGTCCGGCGGTTACGACGTGCAGCGAAAATCTACCGGTGCCGAACAGGGCTTTGAACAGATTGCGGGTATGGGGTTGATGGGCCTGGGCGGATTAATCTCGATTATTGGTGGGATTATCTTCCTGGTGGTAGTTTACCTGGCGATAAAACCTGAGAAGAAAGTTGGACGGCAATCGTAGAAAGACCTCATTTTACCATCGAAGTTTGGCCGTTTTGAGAAGTTCCCGCTCTAGATTTGAATGTCTGCTAACGGGTGGCAGCCCTCTCAGGCGACAAAAATTAAATGCGCCATGCTCTCAGGTTGCTTCCGGCGTCATGGCGATGGCGCCGCAGGGGCATTCGGCCGCACACATACCGCAGCCTTTACAGTAATCGTATTTGAACTCGAAACGTTTGCCCGCCCCGAGTTTGGTGATCGCATTGTCCGGGCAGATCCCGTAACAGTTGTCGCACTCGAAACAGTTGCCGCAGGACAGGCAGCGGCGCGCCTCGAACAGCGCGTTACCGGCATCCAGACCGGTGTACACCTCGTCAAACGTGGTGCGGCGGCGCACAGCGTCCAGCACCGGTTGCACTTTTTGCTCTGCGTCGGTGTAGTACCAGGTGTTTAGTGTCTCGAAAACTGCCACCTCAGATTTGGGCGGCGGCGCGTAGGTTTCGCCACGCAGGTAAGCATCGATGTTGCGCGCGGCTTTCTTGCCGTGTCCAACCGCGACCGTGACGGTGCGTTCGGCGGGCACCATGTCGCCACCGGCAAACACGCCGTCGAAGGCCGTTGCCATATCGGCACCCACCTCGACGACACCGTCCTTGTTCAGCGCCACGCCGGGCAGTCTGGTGAGTAGGCTCTGATCCACATTCTGGCCAAGCGCCAACACCAGGGTATCCGCCTCGATGGTCTCGTACTCACCTGTGGGTTGCGGCCAGCCGTTCTCATCCAGCTTCATTTTTTCGATCTTGAATCCATGCTCATCGGACCCCGTGATGGTTCGCAACCAGTTAACCACCACGCCCTCTTCCAGCGCCTCGTCGATCTCGAAGTCGTGCGCAGGCATCTGTGCGCGGCTGCGCCGGTAAACAATCACCGGCTCGGCGCCGAGCCGCCTGACGGTGCGGGCCACATCGACGGCGGTGTTGCCACCGCCGTATACCACCACGCGGCGACCGAGCTGCACCGGCTCGCCGTCGATTTCAATAGCGCGCAGAAAACTCACGGCATCGACGATTCGAGCTGCATCGGGGCCTGGAATATCGACGTGTTTTGCTATATGTGCGCCAATCGCTACAAAACAGGCATCGAAACCACCCTCGGTGAGCACCTGCGGGATATTAGCGACACGATGGTTGAGCCGCAACGTCACGCCCATGTCCAAGATCCGCTGCACCTCACCGTCCACCACCTCTCGCGGCAGCCGGTAACGGGGAATGCCAAAGCGCATCATGCCCCCTGGTAGCGGACCAGCTTCCTGGATCTCTACGGTATGACCGAGGCGCGCCAGATGATAGGCGGCGGATAACCCGCTGGGTCCTGCGCCAACGACTAGAACGCGCTTGCCACTAGGGGGGTTTACGATTTTTGCAGGCCACTTCTCGGTGAGCGCGAGATCGCCCAGAAACCGTTCCACGGCGGGGATATTCACCGCCTCATCGAGTTGCCCTCGGTTGCAGGCATCCTGGCACGGGTGATAACAAACCCGCCCCATGATGGCGGGCAACGGATTGTTGACGATGAGGGATTCCCAGGCATCGCGGTAATTACCCTCTTCGGCGGAGTAAAGCCAGGCCTGGATATCCTCTCCGGCCGGGCAAGCCTGGTTACACGGCGGCAACCGGTCGACGTAGACAGGGCGCTCGCTGCGCCAGCTGCCAGTCTTGTTGAGCAGGCTGCCGCCAACGTCCAGGGTGACGGCAAACGGTGTTTTCCCGGGGTCGATGCTCACGCCGTACCCTCCTTATCTTTCAGCAGATTGAAGCGGCGAATGTTGCGCTCCGCGATATCACGCAACGCTTCGAGCTGATGCGCATTCTCGGGCGCAAATACGTGTGCAAAACGACGTTGTAGTTTCAGGTAGTCCTCGACCGGTTTGCGGTGCCGGATCTTGGTCGCCGTTGTGAGTTCGCCGTACTCGGCCTCAAACAGTGGGAACATACCGCACTGCGTGGCTAGTCGCGCCACCTTGATGGTATCCGCCGGACGCGATCCCCAACCCAGCGGGCAGGGCACGAACACTTCCAGATAACGGGCGCCGCGAAAGCCCATCGCCTTGACGACCTTGTATTCGAGATCGTGCAGATCGTGCACCGATGCGGTCGCAACATAGGGTATACCATGCGCCATCGCGATCAGCGGCATACTCTTGCCGGTGTTCAGGGTATTACCAGGATCGGGGCCCGCAACGGTGGTGGTCGCGGTGCGCGCCGCGGCCGGCGTCTGGCTGGAGCGTTGCACGCCGGTGTTCATGTATGCCTGGTTGTTGTAACAGACATAGAGCACATCGTCGTTACGATCGAACATGCCCGACAGGCAGCCAATACCGATATCGGAAGTGCCGCCGTCGCCGCCCTGCGCGATCACGCGCACGTCCTCACGACCCCTGGCGCGTAATGCGGCCGCAATTCCGGCGCCTACCGCAGGCGCGTTACCGAACAGCGAGTGTATCCACGGCAATCGCCAGGCGGACTCCGGATAAGGTGTCGTGAATACTTCGAGACACCCAGTCGCATTTGCGGCGATGAGCTTATCGTCTGCAGCACGCAAGGCCGCGTCCACGA
>JADFMY010000028.1 GCA_022563685.1 Pseudomonadota bacterium
CGCATGCGCCAGGGCCATCGACTATCAGGGTGCCGGCACGGTGGAATTTTTACTCGACACGGATTGCAGTTTTTACGTCATGGAGATGAATACCCGCTTACAGGTCGAACACCCGGTGACCGAAATGATTACCGGACTGGACCTGGTGCAATGGCAATTTGAAGTCGCCGCTGGAGCGCCGCTTCCCTTGCAACAGGATGAAATTCCGCTGCGTGGGCACGCGTTCGAAGCCAGGATTTACGCCGAAGTACCTGATCGGGATTTCCTGCCGTCGTCGGGTCGATTGAAGTGTGTGCATATGCCTGAAATAACGCCACAGGTCCGGATCGATACCGGGGTGGTCGAGGGAGACGAAATCGGCGTATATTACGATCCGATGATCGCGAAGTTGATCGTCCATGGTGAAGATCGATCGGTGGCCCTGGCGCGCTTGCGCCTTGCTCTGTCCGAGTATCAAATTTTAGGGGTGCAGACCAATATCGGTTTTCTCCAATCGCTCGTGGCGATCGAAGCTTTTCGCGAGGCACAGATTGATACCGGCTTCATTGCTCGGCACAAAACCGAATTATTTGATTCTGCTGGTGACGTGCCGCATCAGGCGGTACTGATCACCGCTTTGTATCTATTGCTGAGCAGGCAAGGGCCAGCGGTCAGCGAATCTGCAACTGGCGAAATTTATTCCCCCTGGCGGTCCGGCAACGGCTGGCGTATGAATCAGCCCGCGCGGCATAGGCTTCAGTTTGGCGATGAAACGCGCGAGTATCTGCTGGTGGCAAGCGCGTTAGGACAGCAATGGCAAATTGGTTTTAACGGCACCGATTACCTGCTCAGCGGGAAAATACTCAGCGATAATCGATTCATCGTTGAAATTGATTCGCAGAGATTTAACCTCCCATTGATCGATGAAAACGGACGCGTCAGCTTATGGTACGACAGGCATCAATGGCAGTTCAGGCGCCTCGACCCGGAGCACGCAGCGCTCGCCGGTGAAGTAGCCGACCATGACCTGAGGGCACCGATGCCGGGCAATGTCATCGCGCTACAGGTGAGCGAAGGCGATACTGTACGCTGTGGCGATACGGTAGTCGTAGTCGAAGCGATGAAAATGGAACATTCGATCGTCGCCCCAATCGACGCAACGATAAAACAGATTTTTTTCCAGGTAGGCGATCAGGTAGAAGAGGGTGACCGTCTGATCAGGCTGGAATAAATACTGTCATTCCCGCGAAAGCGGGAATCTAAATCTTTTAACATATAACCTCATGACCATCCCAAACTCAGTCAAAATAGTCGAAGTAGGGCCACGTGACGGCCTGCAAAACGAAGCACAAAGCGTCCCGGTGGAGGTTAAGATCGTACTGATCGAAAAACTCGTCGATGCCGGCTTGCCGGTAGTAGAATCGGGTGCCTTCGTGTCGCCCAAATGGGTGCCACAGATGGCGGCCAGCGACGAGGTGTTTAAGGGTATTCATAAGCGCGCCGACGTGACTTATCCGATGCTGGTGCCCAATATGAAAGGTCTGGACGCAGCGCTTGCGGCCGGGGTCGAGGAAATCGCGATCTTCGCTGCCGCGTCGGAAACTTTTTCGCAAAAAAATATCAATTGTTCGATCGGGGAGAGCATCGAACGCTTGCGCCGGGTAACCGAAAAGGCAAGCGCCGAAAATCTCAGGATTCGCGGATATATTTCCTGCGTACTGGGCTGTCCTTACGAAGGTGAAGTTTCGCTTGATACCGTCGCCGAGGTAGCCGCGCGCCTGCTCGATCAGGGCTGCTATGAGATATCACTCGGCGACACCACCGGGGTCGGTACCCCGGCGAAAGCCCAGGCGATGGTAGAGCGGGTCAGCGGTGTTGTACCGGTAAACCAACTGGCAGCGCATTTTCACGACACCTATGGCCAGGGACTCGCCAATCTGCATGCTGTATTGCAGTGTGGCATTTCGGTGATTGACAGTTCGGTCGCGGGACTCGGCGGATGTCCTTATGCGAAAGGCGCGAGCGGCAATGTGGCGACCGAGGATGTGCTCTATATGCTCGATGGCATGCAAATCGAAACCGGTGTCGATATGCAAAAGCTGCTCGAAGCGGGACGCTATATCAATGAATTCCTGGGCCGCGAAACCGCTTCCAGAGCAGCACTCGCCCTAACTTGGAAATAACCCCAAAGTAACATGATCGAACACTATGCCCTTGCTTGAATCTACTCCCCGAAAAAAAATGCACCACCGCTATATCGATTGCGAGGGTTTCCTGCGCGATGACGGCTTGTGGGATATCGAGGCGCACATGCGCGATACACGAACCTACGACTGCGGTTATGATGAAAATCATCGAGGTGGTGTTATCAAAGCCGGGGAACCGGTGCACGACATGTGGCTACGCCTGACGATCGATCTCGATTTCGTAATCCAGGATGCCCAGGCTTCATCCGACCACACGCCGTTTGGAATCTGTACCCGGGCCGCGGTTGAAATGAAAGCGTTAGTCGGTCTCAAAATGGGTCAGGGCTGGATGAAGCTGGTGCGCCAGAGAATCGATACCCACAAGAGCTGTACCCATCTAATGGACTTGCTCGGACCGATTGCGGCGACTGCCTACCAGACCCTGCACGTCGCACTCGAAGAGCGCGAAGCCAGGCGCACCGAACGGCAAAAGCCGATGATTCTCGATACCTGTATCGCACTCGCAAGCGATGGCGATGTAGTTAAAAAACACTGGCCCAAATTTTACCAGTCCGGAAAAAATTAACCTTGCCCGACACCCATTAACAAAGAGGATTCAGCATGAGCATAACGCTTGGATTTGACATCTACGGCACCCTGATCGACACTCAGGGCGTTCTCACTAAATTAGCCGAATACACCGGGCAGTCCACCGAATTTTCCCGCATCTGGCGCGAAAAACAACTGGAATATACCTTTAGGCGCGGCCTGATGCGACGCTACGAAAACTTCGCAGTCTGTACCCGAAACGCGCTCGACTATACCGACAGCCTGCTCAATACCTCGCTTGACGATGAAGCCAAACAGGCCCTGATGGAAGCCTACCGGGTACTGCCCGCGTTTGACGATGTGGTAGAGAGTCTCGCGGTCGCAAAGGAAGCCGGATTCAGGCTTTTTGGATTTTCCAACGGCCTCGCGAGTGCGGTACAAGGGTTGCTCGAACACGCGGGTATCAGTGACTATTTCGAGGGCGTGGTCAGCGTCGACGAGGTACAGACCTTCAAGCCCAACCCCGACGTTTACCATCACTTCATCAAGACCACAGGAGCAGCGCCAGAAAACGCCTGGCTGGTTTCGAGCAACCCGTTCGATGTTATGGGAGCGGTCAATGCCGGCATGAAAGCGGCCTGGTTACAACGCTCGCATAATGTGGTTTTCGACCCCTGGGGAATTGAGCCTACTATTTCTATTAAGAGCCTGGCGGAATTGCCGGAGCTGATTTCTTGATACCTGGTTCCACTAAGGCACTGCGACGTTTCGCGTTCAGAGGTGGCCCAAAGCGTGCAATGGCACTATCAGCAAAATTGCCGACAAAGATCCCTCTCTTATTCTAACCAGCCTTCTGGTCATCCGTGGAAAAATTGTTAGTAAAAAATTGCATAGTTATTTTTACTATGATATAAATTTAACACTAATTTATTTAGAAGAGTATCCTTGATAAAATTTGCTCGAACCCTCAGGCCAATCGACCAGGTGCGGCAGCCAGACGGCTTGTTACCGGATGGCGCAGATTCCGGGAGTTTTCTCGGGTCACGAATCAGGGAGCTTCGTAAGGCCAGGGACCAGACCCTGCAGAAAGTAGCCGAAGCATCTGGGCTTTCGATTGGTTATCTGAGCCAGATCGAGCGCAAACTGGCCACTCCCTCAATCAAGGCACTTCATGACATCGCCCAGGTGTTGGGCGTCAACATCAGTTGGTTCTTTCCGGAATCGGAAACCGGCACGGCAGGAGAACGTCGGTATATAGTTCGCAGCGAACGCCGGCGAACACTCAATTTAGGCCTGGGAATCACCGATCAATTGTTGTGTCCGACGTTGAGCGGAGAACTTGAACTTATTTGCAGCACCTTCGAACCCGGCGCGTCGAGCGGCGAGGAGCCCTATGCCCACAGAGGGGAAGAGGCTGGGATAGTCATTTCCGGCGAGCTCGACTTGTGGATCGACAACGAAAAATTCCATCTCGTAAAGGGGGATAGCTTCAATTTCCCCAGTACAACGTATCACCGTTATCAAAATCCCGGCGAAAGCGAAACCGTCGTGATCTGGGCGATCACGCCTCCGACGTATTAATGGGTGCTTTATCATGGCTGACACTTTTCCCACACAGCACCAGGTAGTTATTGTCGGCGGCGGTATCATCGGCTGTTCGATCGCTTACCATCTGGCCAAATTAGGTAGGAAAGACGTCGTAGTTCTAGAACGCGGTTCGCTGACCTGGGGCTCCGCCTCGTCGGATACCATGCCCTGGATTCGTTGCGTAGTGAAAAGGGTTACCGTCACTGGGGACATGATATCTCTCCGGCAGACACGCCGTTCGAGGCGGGACTGGGTTTTGCCGTTTCCCTCAAGAAAAGTAGCGACTTCATCGGACGTAAAGCCCTGGAGCGGCAAAAGGAAACCGGCCTGAACCGGCGTCTCGTGCATTTCCTGATGGACCACCCCGACCCGATACTGCTTCATGACGAGCCGGTTTTCAGGAACGGGGAACTGGTTGGCATGACAACTTCCGGGTCTTTCGGCTACTCGCTTGGGCGGTCGGTGGGCATGGGATACATCAATATGCCCGAAGGTGCCGACAAGGCATGGTTTGAGGAGGCTTCATACGACATTGAGCTGTCTGGCGAGCGTTTTGCCGCCCGGGCCAGCGTCCGCCCCTTTTTCGATCCGGCGAACGAACGTGTGAAATGCTAAGCAATATGAAAACCAAGCAGAAAATATGTGGAGAATAAAATGACTGTTATTGAAGAATTTACACGGCTAAGCGGATCCTATTTCATCAATGGACAATACCAGAAGAGCGATGGCGGCGCATCGTACGACGTCGTGGATCCTGCAACAGAAGATGTCATCGGCCAGGTTGCCGACTGTAGCGAGACCGAAGTCGCCAACGTCATAGAAGCCGCAAACACGGCGCAGAGGAAATGGGCGGCGATGAATGCTCTTACACGAGCGGAACTGATGCACGAAGTCGCTGTGAAGATGCGAAATATGACACCTGTTCTGGCGGAGATGCTAACCCGCGAGATGGGCAAGCCTTACAAGGAAACCGCCGACGAAGTCGCCTGGTCGGCGAGCGCCATTGATTATTATGCCGAAGTTGGCAGGCATGATTGTGGACGGGTCCTGGGCTCACCGGTAGACGATCAGCTCCATTATACGCTCAAGGAACCCATGGGTGTGGTTGTCACCATCATGCCATTCAACTTTCCGTTTGTCTTGTTGTGCTGGGAAGCTGCCGCCGCTATTGCCGCCGGTAATTCGGTCATCGTCAAGCCTTCGGAATTGACGACCTTGACGACTCTGAAATTCATGGAAGCGTTCGATGCCCTGCCCAACGGAGTAATACAATGTGTCAGCGGTACAGGAGAGGTTGGTAAACGGCTGGTGGAAAGTCCCGATACGCACATGGTGGCGTTTACAGGTGGTGTGGAAACCGGGCGTATCATCGCCAGGAGCTGTGCCGAAACTTTCAAACCCTGCCTGATCGAAGCCTCGGGTAACGACGCCTTTATCATCATGCCATCAGCACCTTTGGATGTTGCCGTGCAAGGCGCGCTGTTTGCGGCCAATCTGAATTGCGGGCAGGTCTGCACGTCGGCGGAGCGTTTTTTCGTACATCAGGACATCCACGATGCCTTCGTGCAAAAGTTGGTAGAGGAAACCAGGAAACTTCGCATCGGTAATGGTCTGGACAAGGTCGATATCGGTCCGATGGTGAGCGAAAAAGAACGCGACCGCTTCGAAGCTGTACTTGCCCGTGTCGTCGAGCAGGGGGGCGAGATTGCTTGCGGTGGCAGGCGCCCGGCAGAGTTCAACAAAGGCTGGTTTATGGAGCCGTCGGTACTGACGAACCTGACGCCTGATATGGACATTCTGAAGGCGGAAAGCTTTGGCCCGAGCGCGCCTATTTGCCGCGTAGCCAGTTTTGATGAGGCTATCGAGTACACCAACGCTTCCCCATATGGACTTGGTGCGACCATATACACGACGGATCTGAATGAAAGCATGCGAGCCGTTCGCGACATCGTCGCTGGCATGGTCTGGGTCAATGCGCCACTGCTTGACAATGACGCCGGGCCTTTTGGCGGCCGCAAATTTTCGGGCATTGGCCGACAGCTGGGTGCGGAGGGGCTTGACACCTTCCGACACACCAAGCTGGTGATGATCGACCCGGCATCTAACCCACAAGATTTCTGGTGGTTCCCGTACCAGAACGACGAAGCCTTTTCGGGAAACGACGAATAACTGATAAATTTTAACAACTTATGAGGAAGGTAAATATTATGTCTTTAAATACATTACCGCCGGAACTTGAGCGGCGAATATTGGAGTTAGAAAACCCAGAGAACCAGGGTGAAGGGTTCACGGGTACGGATTGGGCGTGGCTGTTGATACTCGGTGTTATCGGGCCAATTTTATTGCTGATTTGGGGGTGGAACTGATGGCTGAGAATAATCAATCGCACGATACGGTCGATGAAAACTCCTGGCCGCTATTAAAGTCCGAAAGAACCTGGGGCCAATTCGAGCTGGGGGTCGTGCTGCTCGTCGCTGCATCAGCGACATGGTGTTATATCATCGGCGAATATGCTGGCTATTACCTGAACTTCAAGATGGGATTTGCTGCTATGACAGCAGGAGCGATGATCGGCATGTTTCTTGTCACCATTGCCGTGGTTCCCAGCTCAACGAAATACGGTATTGATTCGATTTCCTCGTCCAAGCCGCAATTCGGTAATCGCGGCTGGGTCATAACCGTTTTCCTTCAGTATGTTTCAATCATTGGCTGGAATTCGCTACTGCTTATCTTTTTTGGCAAATCCGTCTCACAGCTTTTAATTACTTTAGGAATTGTCGGAGAAGGCGGTGCGGTATGGGTCATACCGGTGTCGACAGCGATCGCTTGCGCCATTGTCTATGGTGTCCTGCTGAAAGGTGCATCCGGTATTGAACGGATTTCAAAAATTCTGTTCCTTATCATTATCGGCGTCGGTGTATGGATGATTTATATGTTGATGACATACCAAAGCGATGTTATCGCTGTGGCCAAGCCGGCTTATGCATCGGGCAGTCTGATGTGGGATTACACCACGGGCATCGAGATTGGCATCGTTAGTCTTTTGTCCTGGTGGCCCTATATAGGTGCCATGGTGCGGGTCGCGCCTAATGCGCATACGGCAACCTTGCCATCAATGCTCGGAATGGGTCTTCCGGTTCCGATTCTCAGCGTGATTGGCCTTGCCGCCATACTGGCGCTCGAAACCTCGGATCCGTCGGCCTGGTTGGTGCAGCTCGGTGGGCCAGGCTATGGATCTATCGCGCTCCTGTTCGTGATTGCGGCCAATTTAGGAACTGCTGTTATCGGTGTTTATGCTTCCGCCATCGGTCTCAAGCACATCCCCGTAGTCAACAAGATGCCATGGAATACGACGATTCTTCTGGGCATCGTACCGGTAGCGCTCATTGGCATCTTCATTCCGGACCTGTTCTTCAACAATTTTGGAACATTTCTAGCTTTCATCGGCGTTTTCTTCGCACCGCTGGTGGCTATCCAGATTGTTGATTATTTCCTCCTGCGCAAGCAGACTCTCAGTATCCGCTCCATTTACGACAATTCGAAGAATTCCGATTATGCCTATTGGGGCGGATTCAACCCGGCTGCGATCATTGCTATGGTTGCGGGTTTCTTTACCTACATCTATCTATTGAACCCGCTGACTTATGAGAGCCAGTCGCCGTATGAAGTCCTGACGGCCTCCCTGCCAACGGCAGTTGTTGGCGGTCTTGTCTACTTTATCGTGACCAAGGTTCTCATACAGCCCGCCAAACGCGGAGGGTATTGAAGTTTTACCCGAAGGCCGGAAGGGCAAGCTGAGGCCCTTCCGGCTCTCGGGTGGCGTTAATCATAGGGGGCGCCCATTAGCCCGACCTCGGTCAATAGCCAAAACGACTCCCTGCCAAAAATCACAATTAACAGCAATATGAGCTGCTGATACGCCTTGCACCTGGACCATTCATAGATTACTTGAAAACGATGATGACAAGAACACGTCCATACCGCTGCCAGTGTGGATTAATCAGACTTAATCCTTAGGATAACAGCCCTATTAATCAGGGCATCCGATGGTGCCCATTTCTGGGCTGATTGTTATGATAGTGAACTGGTAGATATTTTCGCGGTTCAAGATGAAGTTACCCAGACTATTGCCGCTGCTCTGGGTGTGCGACTTCAGGATACGGCCAGGGAACTTGCGACGCGTAAGAACGCTGCTGATCTCAACGCTTACGACTGCGTGCCTTGAGCGCGTCGGTATACCATCACTCTTGCTGGAGAGGAACACGCTAATAAAATTGGTAAAATTGGGGTCAGAACACAGATTTCTCTAATATTAGCAACAACTGTGTTCTGACCCCAGTATTAAGGCGGAATCGAATAGGTCCCGGTGGCATGCGCTACGATATCCTCTTCGCTGAATATCGATACCTCCATTACCGCTAGTCGCTTGCCTACTTTGATTATTTTACCCTCGGCGATGAGGTCTGATTCGGTGGGTTTACGCAGAAAATTAATGTTAAAGCTGGTGGTGACCGCGAGTTCCACTTTTCCTATCATGCTGAGTACCACGGCGTACATGCAGGCATCGGCCAACATCATCATGTGCGGGCCTGAAATTGAGCCACCGGGTCTGACCGAGCGCTGATGATAGGGCAGGATCATGACCGCTTTCCCGGATTCGATGCTTTGCAGCCGCATGTCGGCATCGGCAGCCCAGGGAAGCTCGTGTTCGATTATCTGGTTAAATTGTTGTGTGGTGATTTTGCTCATAAGTGCCAGGTACCTGTTTGGCAGCTCCGTTGATATGGTGCTGGTTAACCAGCAGGCACTGTAATATGCTTGTTTGCCGCAGGCAAATGAATTAAATTCCGATTGAAAAAGGTTAGTGTGAATCGATGTCAATATCAGCTCTAGAAGATAACAAGCCCTCGCAAAATCAACAGGACGATTTTGCCCAACTGCTCACCTCGCGTCGTTCGGTGCGGGCGTTTTTGCCTGATCCGGTCGATCCGGAGCTGATGCGCAAACTATTCACGCTCGCTACTTCGGCGCCTTCCAACTGCAACAGCCAGCCCTGGTTAACCCATGTAGTTTCTGGCGCCAGCCGTGATGCCATGAGCGAAGCACTGATGCACACCGTCGGTGAAGGCGAGCATGTGCTCGATTTTCCTTACGACGGAAAATACAGTGGCGTTTATCGTGAGCGCCAGCTGGAGGTGGGTTTAATGTTGTATAAGGCGCTCGGCGTGACGCGAGAAGATAAGGCTGGGAAGCGGCAGGCTTTTTTACGTAACCTGGAATTCTTTGACGCGCCGCACGTGGCGTTCATCTTTATGCCGGACTGGGCGGATATCCGTGAGGCGGTCGATGTCGGCATGTATGCGCAGAATTTAATGCTGAGCCTGCACGCGCATGGAATCGCCAGTTGTCCGCAGACGATACTCGGCTACAACGCAGACGTGGTTCGAGAACAACTCGAGATCGAGTCGAGTCAAAAGTTACTGTTTGGCATTTCGTTCGGGTATGCGGATATGTCCCGTCCGGAAAACCAGATATTGCCGTCGCGCGCGTCACTCTCCGAGTCGACGCAGTTTTATGCTTAACACCTTAATTTACCGGTAGCCCTCTATGCCCGAATATCAAGCTCCACTGAAGGATATGCAATTCGCTATTAATGAACTGGCGGATATAGACCTGCTCACCAGCCTGCCAGGGTTTGAAGACGCCACGCCGGATATAGTCGAGGCGATTCTTCAACAGGCAAGTGTGCTGGCGAACGAAGTATATTCACCACTCAATCAACCTGGGGATCAGCATGGCACTTTTATCGAAGATGGCCTGGTGGTGACTCCTCCCGGTTTTGCCGAAGCCTACCACCAGTTTGCCGAAAATGGCTGGCAGGGCTTGAGCCAGTCACCCGATTTCGGTGGTCAGGGCATGCCTTTCCTGGTGCAGTCTGCAGTGTCTGAAATGTGGGTTTCATCGAATATATCGTTGGCGTTGTGCCCGCTGTTAACCTCGGGTGCGATCGAAGCCATATACGCACACGCTTCGGATGAGCTCAAACAGACGTATCTGTCGAAAATGGTATCTGCGAAATGGAGTGGCACGATGAATTTGACCGAGCCGCAGGCGGGTTCGGATTTATCGGCAGTGAGATCCAAAGCGGTACCCGAAGGAGACCATTACCGCATAACCGGTCAAAAGATTTTCATCACCTGGGGGCAGCACGAAATGTCCGAAAACATCGTGCACCTGGTGCTCGCGCGCCTGCCCGATGCACCCGAAGGGGTCAAGGGTATATCACTCTTCCTGGTGCCCAGGTATCTGCTCGACAGTGACGGTAATATCGGTGAGCGCAACGATCTGAAGGTGGTATCGCTAGAATCGAAAATGGGGATTCACGGCTGTCCGACCTGCGTCATGAGTTATGGCGATCAGGGCGGTGCGCTCGGTTACCTGGTAGGTGAACCTCATAACGGGCTGACCTGTATGTTCACGATGATGAACCATGCACGACTCGAAGTCGGAATTCAGGGGGTTGGCCTGTGCGAACGCGCCTATCAGCATGCGCTGGCTTTCGCGCGGGAACGGGTGCAGGGCAGTCTTCCCGGGCACGACGGGCGCGTGACGATAATTCATCATGCCGATGTACGCCGCATGCTGATGCAAATGCGCGCGCTCAGCGAATCCGGCCGGGCACTGGCCTATGTATCCGGCTATGCCTATGATCTGGCCCACAAGGCAGGCGCCGATGAAGACGGTGCGAGAGCTCAGCGCCGGATTGACTTGCTCACCCCGATAAGCAAGGGCTGGTGTACCGAGATAGCCCAGGAAGTCACTTATATTGGCGTGCAGGTTCATGGCGGCATGGGCTTCATCGAAGAAACCGGCGCGGCCCAATACATGCGAGACGCGCGTATCGTGACTATTTACGAGGGTACCACCGGCATCCAGGCGATGGATCTGGTAGGGCGTAAAATTCTACGCGACAAGGGACAGGCTGTCGGTGAACTGATCGCCGAACTGAAAGCCTTTAAAGCAGATCTGGATGCGCAGGGCGATGATTTCAAATCGATGCAGACAAGATTTACCCGTGCGCTGCAGGCACTCGAAGCCACGACTCAATGGTATCTGGATCAGGTGCCCAATGACCCTGACCTGCCTGGCTCAATCGCGTTCAATTACCTGATGATGATGGGATACGTGGTAGCGGGATGGTTGATGGCGAAATCCGCTATCGCCGCAAAACGACTGATCGACCAGGGCTCGGACGATGTTTTTTATCGCAACAAGATCAACACCGCGACATTTTTTTGCGAACACATCTTGCCGCGCAGCGAAGGTTTGCAATCTACCGTACAGTCAGGCTCGGCGAGTACCATGAGTATCGATATTGACTCGTTTTAGAGGCCCCTTTGGCCTGGTTAAATATTGTCGGGATATCCTGTAGATGACAATGCTTAAATCGACGTCGTTCGACGATCTCGAAATCGGTAGCCAGGGGACTTTTTCCAAAACCCTGACCGAGCGCGATATTGTGCTGTTCGGTGATACTTCTGGCGATATTAACCCGCTACATTTCGATGAAGAGTATGCCAGTAGCACGATGTTTAAGGGGAGAGTTGCGCACGGAATGTGGTCGGCGGGGCTGATATCTACCTGCATTGGTACAGTCATGCCCGGTCCCGGCAGCATTTACCTGGGGCAGGAGCTTGTGTTTAAATTGCCGGTCAGAATCGGCGACACCTTGACGGTCAGCCTGACGGTAAAGGAGAAGAATGACAGAAGGAAATTCGTCGTGATCGACTGCCAGGTACGAAACCAGCATGGCAAGCTTGTCGTCTGTGGCGACGCGAAAGTAATGCCGCCGGAGGTGAGTGCAGAAGTCGAGGCTCCTCGATTGCCCGATATTCAAATCGAGCACAACCCGGGCGACGCCTGGAAACACTGAATATACGCTGCTCGACAGCAGAGGAACCCATGAGTTTTAATACCATTATTGTAGAAAAGAAACAGTCGGTCGGAATCATCACATTTAACCGCCCCAAAGCGATGAATGCATTATGCCCGGCATTATTCGCCGAATTGACCGAAGCGCTTGACGAGCTCGAATCCGACGACGCAATAGCTGCGATCATTATTACCGGCGATGACAGGGCATTTGCTGCGGGGGCCGACATTGGAGAAATGAGTGAGAGCACTTATCAGCAAATGCTCGCCAATGAAAGTCTTAGCGGACAATGGGATCGAATAGCGCTGTGCCGCAAGCCGGTGATTGCCGCGGTAGCCGGATATGCGCTCGGTGGTGGTTGCGAACTCGCGATGTCCTGCGACTTTATCATCGCGGCCGATAACGCTAAATTCGGCCAGCCCGAAGTGACCATCGGCACCATGCCGGGTATCGGTGGTACGCAGCGGCTGACGCGACTGGTCGGTAAGGCCAAAGCCATGGACATGTGCCTGACCGGCCGCATGATGGATGTGCAGGAGGCCGAACGGGCGGGGCTGGTATCTCGAATAGAGCCACTGGATAAATACTTCGAAGTGGCACTCGACACCGCGAAGCAGATCGCGTCTTTTTCGCGTCCCGTGGTAAAACTGGTGAAGGAAGCAGTGGATGCAGCGCTTGAAACCACGCTGTCGCAGGGCATGAAAACCGAGCGCCGGCTATTCCATTCGACATTTGCCTTCGAAGACCAGAAAGAGGGGATGAAGGCTTTCATTGAAAAGCGAAAGCCAGCATTTAAAAACCGCTAGCGAAGTTGGCCCTGCGATTAAACTCTATTGCGTTAGCTACCTTTCAGGTACTTCGTGACTTATTTTTGTCACATTTGCCCAAGAAGCCATTCTAGTTTGCCATTTGTGTGATAGAATATGCGCCGGTAGAAATCCGGTTCATTAAAATTCCCTTGTAAATCAATAATTTACAATATTTTCCGTGTCTTTTTCAGATGACGGCGAGATGCTTTTTATTGGAAATTTCAGGGATCTGGTCTATCGACTGCTGACACAGTGAGATTTTTTATAACTATTTTATTTGGAAATCATGATGGCTGACTTGAGCACCTATCGGAATATCGGCATTTTCGCCCACGTTGACGCGGGAAAAACCACGATCACCGAGCGTATACTGAAACTCACTGGAAAGATCCACAAGATGGGTGAAGTACACGATGGTGAGGCAACCACCGACTTCATGGATCAGGAACAGGAACGCGGGATTACCATTCAGGCAGCTGCCACCAGTTGCGAGTGGAACAAGCACCGCCTGAATATTATCGACACACCGGGCCACGTTGACTTCACAATCGAAGTTTATCGTTCCTTGAAGGTGCTCGATGGTGGTGTTGGCGTATTTTGTGGTTCCGGTGGTGTCGAACCGCAGTCCGAAACCAACTGGCGCTACGCCAATGATTCGGAAGTAGCTCGAATTATTTTCGTCAATAAACTCGATCGCCTGGGCGCCGATTTCTATCGAGTAGTGAAACAGATCGAAGACGTTTTGGGTGCTAACCCACTGGTTATGACCCTGCCAATCGGCACCGAGGAAAACTTCAGGGGCGTGGTAGATTTACTCACGCGCAAAGCCTGGGTCTGGGATGATTCGGGTGATCCGACTCAATACGAAATCGAGGAACCGCCGGCAGATATGGCGGATCTGATCGAGAAACACCGCGAAAAATTGATCGAAACTGCACTAGAGCAGGACGACGATTTACTCGAACAATATCTCGAAGGGGAAGAGCCCGCCCTGGACGATATCAAACGCTGCGTCCGCAAAGGTACGATCGCTTTGGATTTTTTCCCAACCTACTGTGGTTCAGCCTTTAAAAACAAGGGGATTCAGGTGATTCTCAACGCGATAGTCGATTATTTGCCTAATCCGTGCGAAGTGAAGCCTCAGCCCGAAGTCGACCTCGAAGGTAAAGAGACCGGTAAATTCGCCACGGTCGATCCCGATAAACCCTTACGAGCGCTTGCTTTCAAAATCATGGATGACCGATTTGGTGCGCTGACTTTTACCCGTATCTACTCAGGCAGGCTGGGTAAGGGCACGACCGTGTTAAATACCTTTACCGGTAAAACCGAACGAATTGGTCGTATTGTTGAAATGCACGCTGACGAGCGAATCGAGCTCGATTCGGCCGAAGCAGGCGACATCGTGGCGATAGTCGGGATGAAAAACGTACAGACCGGACATACCCTGTGCGATCCCAAGGCGCCAGCGACGCTGGAGCCGATGGTATTTCCAGACCCGGTTATATCGATCGCGATCAAGCCCAAAGATCAGACCGCGTCGGAAAAAATGGGCATTGCACTGGGCAAGATGGTAAAGGAGGATCCGTCTTTTCACGTAGAAACCGACGAAGATAGCGGGGAAACGATTCTCAGTGGAATGGGCGAGCTGCATCTCGATATCAAGGTTGATATATTGCGCCGTACCCATATGGTAGATGTCGATGCGGGTAAACCACAGGTGGCTTACCGTGAAACAATCACCCAGCGTATCGAAGACAGTTACACCCACAAAAAGCAAACTGGCGGCTCGGGCCAGTTTGGCAGGATCGACTATATCGTCGAACCGGGAGAAACCGGTGAAGGCTTCCAGTTTGAATCTACCGTGACCGGTGGCAACGTGCCACGTGAATTCTGGAGCGCAATAGAAAAAGGTTTCGAGGGCTGCATGGTCGAAGGCGTGCTCGCCGGATTCCCATTGCTCGATGTCAAAATAACGCTGGTTGATGGCGCATACCATGCGGTGGATTCTTCCGCCGTAGCATTTGAGATCGCTGCCAGGGGCGCTTACCGCCAGACGATTCCACAGGCAGGGCCGCAATTGATGGAACCGATCATGCGTGTGGATGTATTTATTCCTGAAGCTCACGTCGGAGATGTAATCGGTGACCTGAACCGCAGACGCGGCATGATCAAGTCGCAGGAAAAAACTTCGACTGGTGTGCGAATCAGGGCGAACGTGCCCTTGTCCGATATGTTTGGTTATATCGGTGATTTACGCACACAGACATCTGGCCGCGGTCAGTTTTCGATGGAATTTGAGCACTATAAGCCATGTCCCAAAAATGTCTCTGAAGAAGTAATCAAGGAAGTCAACGAGCGTCGAGCAGCGAAAAAATAGGCCCGCTTTATTGAGCGCCACCATCGACCTGCGAAGACCGTCAGGTCGATTAGGGCATTTCGAATAAGTCTTTGATTAAATTGGATGATTTAGCTGTATCGCTATTGACATGCAGATATCGCCTGTAGAGAATACGCACCTTGCTGGAGGGGTTCCCGAGTGGCCAAAGGGGGCAGACTGTAAATCTGCTGGCTCAGCCTTCGGTGGTTCGAATCCACCCCCCTCCACCATTAAGGTCAAGTATAGAAGTAAAGGTAGAAGTAGGTCGAAAGAATAGCGAAGGTCGTGAGACAGGGGTGGGTTCGAACCACGTGGTTTGACAAATTCGTCTGGAACGATTTTGAACGTGCGAAGCACGGCCCGCAGGGCGATATACATGGATGTATATCGTAATCCACCCCCCGGATAGCACAGCACCCTATATATTTTAAGGTGCGTTGAGAAAAAGACAAATAGCCTGCGGGTGTCGTATAGTGGCTATTACCCCAGCCTTCCAAGCTGATGACGCGGGTTCGATTCCCGCCACCCGCTCCAGATTGTATACGAGGAAAGAGCTGTTATTAATTAATGGAACCTCTGAATAATTCAGACATTCCTAAGGCTCATATAGCTCAGTCGGTAGAGCACTTCCTTGGTAAGGAAGAGGTCTCCAGTTCGAATCTGGATATGAGCTCCATTTTTAAGATTAATGGCAGAATTACTTACATTGATAGAGGAATGAGTCGTGTCAAAAGTAAAATTTGAAAGAACCAAGCCCCATGTGAACGTGGGCACGATCGGTCACGTTGATCACGGCAAGACCACGCTGACAGCGGCGCTGACCAAAGTCATGGCGGAGCTACAGGGTGGTGAAGTGAAAGCCTTCGATGAAATCGACAATGCGCCGGAAGAAAAGGCACGTGGTATTACCATCGCGACCTCACACGTCGAATACGAATCGGCCAACCGCCACTACGCGCACGTTGACTGCCCGGGACACGCTGACTATATCAAGAACATGATCACCGGAGCGGCACAGATGGACGGCGCGATACTGGTGGTATCGGCCGCCGACGGTCCGATGCCGCAAACTCGTGAGCATATCCTGCTATCACGCCAGGTCGGTGTACCCTATATCCTGGTGTATATGAACAAGGCCGACCTGGTAGACGATGACGAGCTGCTGGAACTGGTGGAAATGGAAATCCGCGAGTTACTCGACGCCTACGACTTTCCCGGCGACGACACTCCGATCATCATCGGCTCGGCGCTCAAGGCACTCGAAGGCGACGACAGCGAGCTCGGCGTACCGTCGATCATCAAACTGGTCGAAGCACTGGACAGCTATGTCCCCGAACCCGAGCGCGCCACCGATGGTGATTACCTGATGCCCGTGGAAGACGTATTCTCGATTTCGGGACGTGGCACCGTGGTCACCGGCCGTATTGACCGCGGCATCATCAAAGTCGGCGAAGAAATCGAAATTGTCGGCATCAAGGATACGGTCAAAACCACCTGTACAGGTGTTGAAATGTTCCGCAAGCTGCTGGACCAGGGGCAGGCCGGAGACAACGTTGGCATCCTGTTGCGCGGTACCAAGCGTGAAGATGTCGAGCGTGGCCAGGTACTGGCCAAGCCTGGGTCGATCACGCCGCATACTACATTCGAATGCGAAGTGTATATTCTGTCGAAAGACGAGGGTGGGCGACACACGCCATTCTTCAAGGGCTACCGTCCGCAGTTTTACTTCCGCACCACGGATGTGACCGGAGCCTGTGAGCTGCCATCGGGTGTAGAAATGGTGATGCCGGGTGACAATGTAAAGATGGAAGTGGTACTGATCGCACCGATTGCGATGGAAGAAGGACTGCGTTTTGCGATCCGCGAGGGTGGCCGAACCGTCGGTGCCGGCGTGGTCTCTAAAATTATCGAATAAGTTAGGCAAATACCATTGCATCAGGGCGGGAGTTGGGCTACCATCCCCGCCCTTTATTTGATGGCGGGATATAAACCTGTCACCAGTTTAGGACAGTAGCTCAATTGGCAGAGCAGCGGTCTCCAAAACCGCAGGTTGGGGGTTCGATTCCCTCCTGTCCTGCCATTATCACAGATTTTCGACGCATTTAGAGGTATTTTGTGGTCACAAAGGCCGAACAACCAACATCAGGTTTAGATACTGTAAAGCTTTATACAACTTTACTGATCTTGATCGCTGGTGTCGTGGGTTTTTATTATTTCGAAGACGAATCACAGTTGTTACGGGTAATGGGAATGCTGGCGGTGGCTGGTATTGCATTTTTTATCGTCTCGACCACAGATATAGGCCGCAGAGGGCTCGGTTTTGCCCGAGATGCCCGGGTCGAAGTCCGCAAAGTGGTTTGGCCGACGCGGCAGGAAACACTGCAAACTACGATCGCGGTACTGATCATGGTTTTTCTGGTCGCTATCATGTTGTGGCTGATCGACCTGGCCCTGGGGTCGGGTATCAGAAGTTTGCTGACCTAACCAGGAATTATTAATGTCAGAGAAAGAATCAGAGAAAGAATCAGAGAAAGAAGAGGCCGCTACCGAGGAAAAAGCGGCCAAACCCAGTAATCCGGCCATTCGCTGGTACGTGATTCACGCCTATTCGGGTTTTGAATCTTATGTTAAGAAAGTGCTGGAAAGCCGGTTGGCGGATTCAGAGCACAAGGATAAATTTGGTCAGATATTGGTGCCGACTGAAGAGGTCGTAGAAATGAAGGAAGGAGTTCGGCGTAAAAGTGAGCGCAAATTCTTTCCAGGATACGTACTAGTGCAAATGGAAATGGACAATGATACCTGGCACCTGGTGAAGGAAGTGCCCAAAGTGCTCGGATTTATTGGTGGCACCAGTGATAAACCAGCAGCGATTAGCGAGGCTGAAGCCGATGCAATATTGAATCGTGTCGAAGAAGGTGTCGACAAGCCGAGGCCTAAAGTATTGTTTGAGGTCGGTGAAGTCGTGCGAGTCAACGATGGGCCGTTTAACGACTTTAATGGTGTCGTCGAGGAAGTTAATTACGAAAAGAGCAAAATGCTGGTTTCAGTACAGATTTTTGGCCGCTCTACCCCGGTCGAATTAGCCTTCGGTCAGGTTGAAAAAGGCTAGGGAGCCTCGAGATAAGCTCGGAGGCTTTTGATGAGTAATAATTTGATTAGTAACAGGAAGCAGTTGAAAGCAACTGTACGATAGTAATACACGTTGGGGAGGGCGAATTGAGTAGTCCGTTTGCACCCAGGAGATAGTATTGTGGCCAAGAAGATAGAGAACTATATCAAACTGCAAGTGCCTGCAGGAGTGGCAAATCCGAGTCCTCCAGTCGGTCCCGCACTTGGCCAGCATGGCCTTAACATCATGGAATTTTGCAAGTCGTTTAATGCGAAAACCCAGGATGTGGAAAATGGAATGCCGTTGTCGGTAGTGATTGCCGTCTACAGCGACAAGAGCTTCACATTTGTAATTAAAACCCCACCCGCAGCGGTATTGCTGAAAAAAGCGGCCGGTATTACCAAGGGCAGCGGAACGCCAAACTCTGAAAAAGTCGGTACTGTCACCCGTGCGCAGCTCGAAGAAATCGCCAATACCAAAATGGAGGATCTGAATGCCAATGATCTCGATGCGGCGGTTAAAATTATCGCCGGCAGTGCCCGTAGTATGGGCCTCATTGTGGAGGGTATGTGATGGCCAGGATATCCAAACGCATAGCGGCAATGCGCGAAAAACTCGATACTACACGGCAGTACGCAATCGACGAATGCCTCGCCCTGCTGAAGGAATTTAGTACCGCTAAATTTGACGAATCTGTCGATGCTGCGATTAACCTGGGTGTTGACCCGCGCAAATCTGATCAGAATGTCCGTGGTTCGAGTGTGCTACCCAATGGTACCGGTAAAACAGTTCGCGTAGCGGTATTCGCTCAGGGCGATAACGCCGAAAAGGCTAAGAAAGCGGGTGCCGACGTGGTTGGCATGCAGGAACTGGCCGATTCGATGAAAAGTGGTGACCTGAATTACGATGTGGTGATTGCCAGCCCGGATGCCATGGGAGTAGTAGGCCAACTTGGTCAATTACTCGGCCCTAGAGGCCTGATGCCCAACCCAAAGGTTGGCACGGTGTCCCCAGATGTGGCTACCGCAGTTACCAATGCCAAATCTGGACAGGTTCGCTATCGCACCGATAAAGGCGGCATTATTCACTGTACGATCGGCAAATCCAGTTTTGAAATCTCGCAATTACGTGAAAATCTGGAATTTTTGCTAGCCGATTTGAAAAAGGCCAAGCCGACGACTTCGAAAGGAGTCTATCTAAAGAAAATATCACTCTCGACCACGATGGGAGCCGGGGTCGCGGTTGATCAGTCATCGCTGGATATATAGTAACGGCGAATAAAGAACTTTGTAAGATGCCGAAGCCTGGGGGCTGTCGGCTATATGTCAAAGATCGTGGGTGGTAATGCTCGATTTCGAGTATCGCCTTAATTACCTGCGTAGGCGATCTTCTGAGACAGAGGTTTCTGGTTAAGAGGTCGTATTTAAGGAATCGATAGTGATATCGGACAAGGACGGAAGGGCTGAGCGTGTGCTTAGTATGGTTTATTAATCAGGAGATGTTTTATGCCTTTAACACTCGAGCAAAAACAGGCTGTAGTGAGCGAAGTCGCCGAAACGGCTGCTCAGGCGCATTCTGTCATTGCGGCTGAATACCACGGCCTGTCAGTTGGCGATATGACGCAGCTACGTGTCAAGGCTCGTGAATCCAATGTTCATTTACGCGTAGTCAAAAATACTTTGGCTCGACGGGCATTTGAAGGAACGGATTACGACTGCATGAGAGATGCATTGCAGGGTCAGATGGTTTACGCGTTTTCGATGGAAGAACCCGGGGGAGCAGCCCGTGTTTTCAAAGATTATGCCGATTCCAACAAAAACCTGGTGGTTAAATTGATCGCCTTTGGCGGTGAGTTGCTAGATCCTTCGGAGATCAATCGACTAGCTTCAATTCCCACTTATGATCAGGCTATTAGTATGTTGATGGCCGTAATGAAAGCACCTGTCGAAAAACTTGCGCGTACCATGAAAGAGGTACCTGGCAAGCTAACCCGTACAATTGCCGCAATTCGCGATCAAAAATAATTTTTTATTACTTTTTAAATTTCTGTATCAGGAGAAAAAATAATGGCCGTTTCAAAACAAGAAATTCTTGAAACTTTATCAAACATGACTGTGATGGAAGTCGTCGATCTGATTTCCGCAATGGAAGAAAAATTTGGCGTATCAGCCGCGGCAGCCGTTGCTGCTGCTCCTGCAGCAGCAGCTGATTCGGGCGCGGATGCGGTCGAAGAAAAGGATGAATTTGACGTGGTACTAACCAGTTTTGGCGAGAAGAAGGTAGCTGTCATCAAAACGGTTCGCACAATTACAGGTCTGGGCCTGAAAGAAGCAAAGGATATGGTTGAAGCGGCACCGACTACTATTAAGGAAGCTGCTTCCAAAACTGAATCCGAAGATTTGAAAAAACAGCTTGAAGAGGCTGGTGCAACTGTAGAACTTAAGTAATTACAGTTGTTCGAATACTAAGTACTAAGGAGCTGCTGATTAATTCTGAATCGTTCAGATGTGAAGTTAAAACCGGCGCCCCGGATATGAGCGAACAGATGTGGGCCCATGAATTGATCCGCTACTCCTTAAAAACAGGGCTGATGGCTGAAAATGCCATCGGCCCACGTGTGCTTGCCACGGTAATTAGTACACGATAGCAAATATGAACCGGACGGGACTCTGATTTTTATCAGGGTGACCCACGCAGAATGTAATTACGAGGATTTTAAATGGCTTACTCTTTTACTGAAAAGAAACGAATTCGACGAGATTTTGGTAAATGGGCGTCGGTAATCGACGAACCATACCTGCTAGCTATCCAGACAGATTCGTATAAACGTTTCATAAATCCAGGCGGAGAGCAAAAGGGAACAGGTTTAGAACGTGCGTTCGAATCCATTTTCCCAATTGTTAGCTTTTCTGGTGCAGTCGAGCTCGAATACGTTAGCTACCGCATCAGCAAGCCTGGATTCGACGTCAAGGAGTGTCAAATTCGTGGTCTGACCTACGCGGCGCCACTACGCGTACTCGTGCGCCTGGTGATTTATGACAAGGAAGCCTCGGCTAAAAATCGTACGGTCAAGGATATCAAGGAACAGGAAGTCTACATGGGGGAAATGCCACTGATGACGGAAAATGGTACCTTTGTGATCAACGGTACTGAGCGGGTCATCGTATCGCAGTTACACCGTTCTCCAGGCGTGTTTTTTGACCATGACCGTGGTAAGTCCCATTCTTCGGGCAAATTATTGTATTCGGCCCGGGTCATTCCTTACCGTGGTTCCTGGCTAGATTTTGAGTTCGATCCTAAAGACGCCCTGTTTGTGCGTATCGATCGGCGCAGAAAGTTACCCGCCACTATCCTGTTACGCGCGCTGGGTTTTGACAATGTGCAAATGCTGGATATGTTTTTCGACCATAGCGAATTCAAGATTAAAAAGAATGAAATTGAAATGGTGTTGCACGCTGATTGGCTAAAAGGCGAGACCGCGACCTTCGATATTACTGTGAAGGGTAAGGTGCTGGTGCCACAGGGTCGTCGCGTTACCGCTGTGCATGTTAAAGCACTGAAAAAAGCCAACGCTAAAGTGTTACCGGTACCCGAAGACTATGTCGTGGGTAAAATTCTGGCGGATAATCTGGTCGATAGCGAAACCGGAGAAATATTTGCCAGTGCCAACGATGAAATTACTGAAGAATTACTCGTCCTTATCCGTAAAAAAGGCATCAAGAAATTTAAAACCATTTTTACCAACGAGATCGATCGTGGTGCTTTCATTTCCAATTCTTTGGCGCTAGACTCTACCACCAACGCTCTGGAAGCCAAGGTCGAAATTTATCGTATGATGCGACCTGGCGAGCCGCCAACAAAGGATTCAGCCGAAAATTTGTTCCAGAATTTATTTTTCAACCCAGATCGTTACGATCTGTCCGAAGTGGGGCGGATGAAGTTCAACCGACGTCTCGGTCGCGATTCAATCGAAGGCGAAGGTACACTGTCAACCGAAGACATAGTTGATGCGGTAAAGGTATTGATCGATATTCGCAATGGCAATGGGACGGTCGACGATATCGATCATCTGGGCAACCGTCGTATCCGTAGTGTTGGAGAAATGGCCGAAAATGCGTTTAGAACCGGTATCGTACGGGTCGAGCGCGCAGTTCGCGACCGCCTCGGACTAGTCGAATCCGAAGGCCTGATGCCGCAGGATATTATCAATGCCAAGCCCGTAGCGGCCGCGGTGAAGGAATTCTTCGGTTCCAGTCAGCTTTCGCAATTTATGGATCAAAATAATCCATTGTCTGAAGTGACCCACAAGCGACGGGTGTCGGCGCTCGGTCCAGGTGGGTTGACACGCGAACGGGCCGGTTTTGAAGTCCGCGACGTACACCCAACCCATTACGGTCGGGTATGCCCTATCGAGACGCCAGAAGGCCCTAATATTGGCCTGATTAACTCTTTGTCGGTTTACGCGCGTACCAATCACTACGGTTTTCTCGAAACGCCGTATCGTAAGGTAAAAAATGGCAAGGTTACCAACGATGTCGAATACCTCTCGGCGATCGAAGAGAGCCAGTTTTCGATCGCGCAGGCCAATGTAACGCTGGATAAAAAAGGCATGATGGTCGACGATCTTATACCCTGTCGGGTCAACAATGAATTCACTCTCGCGACCCCGGACAAGATCAACTATATGGACGTTTCGCCTAAACAGATCGTTTCGGTAGCCGCATCGTTAATCCCGTTTCTGGAGCACGACGATGCTAACCGGGCTCTGATGGGATCGAATATGCAACGCCAGGCGGTACCCTGCCTGCGCGCACAGAAACCACTGGTTGGTACCGGTATGGAACGTATCGTTGCGATTGATTCGGGCACTACGGTCAAAGCCCTGCGTGGTGGTGTGGTCGATTCGGTCGATGCGAGTAGAGTGGTCATTCGTGTCAATGATAAAGAAACTACCGCGGGTGAATCGGGTGTCGATATCTATAATTTCACCAAGTACACGCGCTCGAATCAAAATACATGCATTAACCAGAAACCACTGGTCGTACCAGGAGACATTATTAGTAAGGGTGACGTATTGGCTGATGGTGCCTCTACTGATCTCGGTGAGCTGGCCCTCGGCCAAAACATGCTGGTCGCGTTCATGCCCTGGAACGGTTACAACTTCGAAGACTCGATTTTATTATCGGAACGGGTAGTCAAGGAAGATCGTTTTACCACGATACATATCGAAGAACTGAGTTGTCTCGCGCGCGATACCAAACTCGGCGCTGAAGAAATAACCGCTGACATTCCAAACGTCAGCGAAGGCCTACTAGCCAAGCTGGATGAATCGGGCGTTATCTATGTCGGTGCGGAAGTTAAGCAGGGCGATATCCTGGTCGGAAAGGTAACCCCTAAGGGTGAAACCCAACTGACGCCGGAAGAAAAACTACTGCGCGCTATTTTTGGAGAAAAAGCCTCCGACGTGAAAGATACTTCGTTGCGCATGAAATCCGGTGTCGTAGGTACCGTGGTCGACGTACGAATATTTACCCGCGATGGGGTACCCAAAGACGCGCGCGCGCTCGAAAATGAACGCGCCGAAATTGAGTCGTTAAAGAAAGATCTGGACGACCAGTTTCGCATTATCCAGGATAATATTTATCTTCGCCTCGCCAAGATAATTACCGGTCAAAAAGCCACGGGTGGTCCTGAAGGCCTGAAGAAAAACGCAGTCATTACCGGGGAATATCTCGAGTCCATCGAACGCAAACAATGGTCGATGATTCGCATCAAGGACGATGACCTGAGTAAAAAGCTCGAGTCGCTGAATGAGCAGCTTGATGCGCAAGGCGCTGCGTTTGACCAGTTGTTCGAAGAAAAGAAAAAGAAGGTGACTGCAGGTGACGACCTCAAGCCGGGTGTTCTCAAGATGGTCAAGGTATATGTCGCGGTCAAGCGTCGTATGCAACCCGGAGACAAGATGGCTGGTCGCCACGGAAACAAGGGTGTTGTATCGATGATCGTGCCCGAAGAGGACATGCCCCATCGTGAAGATGGAACGCCTATCGACATCGTTTTGAATCCGCTCGGTGTTCCTTCGCGTATGAACGTTGGCCAAATATTGGAAACCCATCTGGGTTGGGCCGCACGCGGCCTGGGTCTGAAAATTGGTGCAATGCTCGATGCGCACTCCAGGGTCGAGGAATTAAGGATTTTCCTCAAGAAGATCTACAACAATAGCAGCGAAAAGGTGAACTTCAAGGAATTCAACGACCAGGAAATCCTGGAGCTTTGCGACAATCTGCGCGATGGTGTGCCGATGGCGACGCCGGTATTCGACGGCGCCGATGAAGAGGAAATCAAGAACATGCTGGCGCTCGCAGAATTACCCGAAACCGGGCAGACTACCCTGATCGACGGCCGCACCGGAGAACCTTTCGATCGGCCGGTAACAGTGGGCTACATGTACATGTTGAAGTTGAACCATCTGGTAGACGACAAGATGCACGCGCGTTCGACCGGCCCTTACAGCCTGGTCACGCAGCAGCCGCTCGGCGGTAAGGCGCAATTTGGTGGTCAACGTTTTGGTGAGATGGAAGTCTGGGCGCTCGAAGCCTATGGCGCCGCCTATACCCTGCAGGAAATGTTGACGGTTAAGTCAGACGATGTGAATGGTCGAAATAAGATGTACAAGAACATCGTTGACGGCGATTTCAGTATGGAGGCCGGCATGCCCGAGTCATTTAATGTATTACTTAAAGAAATTCGGTCTTTATGCCTGAATATTGAGCTTGAGCAGGATAAATCATGAAAGACTTACTGAATTTATTAAGAAAGGCAGGTCAGAACGACGATTTTGACCATATCCGCGTAGGATTGGCCTCACCCGATATGGTGAGATCTTGGTCATACGGTGAAGTTAAGAAGCCCGAAACCATTAACTACCGTACCTTCAAGCCCGAGCGCGATGGCTTATTCTGCGCTAAGGTTTTTGGTCCGATAAAAGACTTCGAATGTCTGTGCGGCAAGTACAAGCGCTTAAAGCATCGCGGTGTGGTGTGCGAAAAGTGTGGCGTCGAAGTAACCCAGACAAAGGTTCGCCGTGACCGCATGGGTCATATCGAACTGGCTTGCCCGATAGCGCATATCTGGTTTCTCAAGTCGCTACCGTCGCGTATCGGCCTGCTGCTCGACATGACCTTACGCGACATCGAGCGCGTCCTCTATTTCGAAGGCTTTGTCGTCATCGACCCCGGCATGACGACGTTGGAAAAAGGCCAGTTATTGACCGACGAAACTTATCTTGAGGCAATCGAGGAATTTGGCGATGACTTCAACGCCAAGATGGGCGCAGAAGCGATATTCGAACTGTTAAAGAAAGTCGATTTAAAAATTGAGGCGCAACAACTGCGCGAGGAAATCGATAGCACTAAATCGGAAACCAAATTCAAGCGCCTCTCCAAGCGATTAAAACTGGTCGAGGCCTTCATCGATTCCGGCAATAAGCCGCAATGGATGGTAATGACCGTGTTACCCGTTTTACCACCCGACCTGCGTCCGCTGGTACCGCTCGATGGCGGTCGATTCGCCACCTCCGACCTGAACGATCTGTACCGGCGCGTGATCAATCGCAACAATCGTCTCAAGCGTCTGCTCGAACTCAATGCGCCAGACATCATCGTGCGCAACGAAAAGCGCATGCTGCAGGAATCGGTCGATGCGCTGCTCGATAATGGTCGCCGCGGCCGTGCGATTACCGGCACCAACAAGCGCCCATTGAAATCCCTGTCGGACATGATCAAGGGCAAGCAGGGTCGTTTCCGTCAAAATCTGCTGGGCAAACGTGTAGACTACTCCGGTCGTTCGGTCATCGTGGTGGGCCCAACCCTGAAATTGCACCAGTGCGGGTTACCCAAGAAGATGGCGATCGAACTGTTTAAACCGTTTATTTTCAGCAAGTTAATGTTACGTGGGCTCGCCACCACGATCAAGGCGGCGAAGAAGCTGGTCGAGCGCGAAGTTGCAGAAGTCTGGGATATCCTCGAAGAAGTCATTCGGGAGCACCCGATCATGCTCAACCGCGCACCAACATTGCACCGTCTCGGGATTCAGGCCTTCGAGCCGATTCTGATCGAAGGCAAGGCGATTCAATTGCATCCGCTGGTTTGTACAGCTTTCAACGCTGACTTCGATGGCGACCAGATGGCGGTGCACATACCCCTGTCGATCGAGGCGCAACTCGAAGTACGCGCGTTGATGATGTCGACCAACAACATTCTCTCTCCGGCGAATGGCAAACCGATTATCGTGCCGACGCAGGATATTATCCTCGGTCTTTATTACATGACCCGCGAGAAGATCAATGTACAGGGCGAAGGAATGATATTCGCAGATGCCAAGGAAGTGGAACGCGCCTATAACACCAAGGTGGTTGAATTGCAGGCGCGCATCAAATGCCGTGTGATCAATTACGAGCGCGACGAAGAGGGTAACAATGTGGCGGTCAAAATTCTGGTCGAGACCACGGTGGGACGCGCAATCCTCGGTGAATTGCTGCCCGAAGGCCTGTCCTTCGACCTGATTAACCGCACCCAGGATAAAAAGAATATATCCCTGTTAATCGATGCCTGCTATCGCCTCGTGGGCCTCAAAGAAACCGTGATCCTGGCTGACCAGTTGATGTATACCGGTTTTCGCTATGCCACTAAATCCGGTATATCGATCGGCGTTAACGATA
>JADFMY010000029.1:0-22813 GCA_022563685.1 Pseudomonadota bacterium
CCATATGCGCTGCCCTTTTAGACCTTGATAATCCAAGAAAGGTGCTTTGTCGAACGCAAAAACCAATTTACATTCCTTCTGCACCTTATGAATTATATGGTAATGATCAGTATCCCATAGACGTCCCAGCAGTTGTTTTTCCTGTAGGTGCCTTCGTTCGAAAGGGCAAACTAGTGCTATATGTCGGATCTGGCGATAAATACATTATCCTGTTAAGTTGCAATCTTGAGAACTTGATTAATTATTTATGGGAATATTGCAAGTACGATGCATAAGATATTTCAATATAATCAGGTGCTTGCCTAACGAATAAGGTTAGATCGTATAATCAGGTGCTTGCCCAGGTCCAAGGGTCAGGTCTAGATTTTATACTTCACTTCAGTTGGTTGTTATTGCCTAGAAAAATAATCGAGGTTAAAAGTAGAGTAAAAGCCGAATCAGGGAAGGAATTCCAGGACCGTCGACAGCAGGGGCAAGGGTTGTTCCTACAACCCTACTGCATTTCCACCAGAGCCTACCCCGCGAGCATCGCGAGTGCTTTGGGTATCCCATGGGGCGGTCATGCTGTCGTCGAGCCTACAGGGATGTATCCACGGCGTGTACTGGGGTTTCTTGCCTGATCCGGCCCATCTGAGAGTCGAATCATACAAGCGAAAATCTTTTTTACAACGCCGAAGATCCAGATTCATTGGTACGGATGCGCACGGCATTTTCCAGGTTGGTGACAAAAATCTTGCCGTCGCCGATTTTACCGGTTTTGGCCGCATCGATAATGGTATCGATGATCTGGTCGACGCGTTCATCGTCTACCGCGATGTCGATTTTTACCTTGGGAATATAATCCACCACGTATTCGGCACCGCGGTATAGCTCGGTATGCCCTTTTTGCCGCCCGAAGCCCTTAACCTCGTACACGGTCATGCCGTTGATGCCGATGTCTGACAGGGCGTCTCGAACGTCGTCTAGTTTGAACGGTTTTATGATTGCACTGACTATCTTCACCTGGCCTCCCATTGGGTACCTGTTCCCGGTCGAACGAGTGGACTGAGAATTAAACAGGCCGGAAAATTATGACACTTACTTCAACTTAATGGAATGATTATGCGATCAATCTAATCGCGCTCGAATACCGCCATCGATTCGATGTGTGCGGTCTGTGGAAACATATCTATCACGCCGAGGTGGGCGAGCCGGTAACCGCTGTCACAAAATATCTTGCTATCCCTGACCAGGCTTGACGGCTGGCAGGACACGTACACCAGGGTGCTAGCGTCAAATCGATTAATGATCTGTGCCATTTCCATTGCGCCAAGCCGTGGTGGGTCGAGCAGAATCTTGTCGTATCGCCGGCGCATCCAGGTGTGATCCGGGTCTGGTTTGCTCAGGTCTGCGACGAAATATTCGCTGTTGGTGATCGCATGCGCCAACGCATTGTCCTTTGCACGCGCTACCATCGCCTGACCGACTTCGACGCCTGTGACCTGTGCGCACAACCGTGCGATCGGCAGGCTAAAGTTTCCGAGTCCACAAAACAGATCCAGCACCCTGTCTTCCTGTTGTAAATTGAGAAATCGCAAAGCCTGTTCGACCATCTGCTGGTTAATATCGGCATTGACCTGGGTAAAGTCGGCCGCGCCAAAGCGGACCCTGATATCGCTGTTGGCCAGGGGTGAAAAATACAGCTGCTGCTGCTCGGGATATAACAAGACGATGCTATCCGGGCCGCCGGCCTGCAATTGAAGCCAGAAACCGCTATGCCTGGCAAACTCGATCATGCGTTCGCGATCAGCGCCAGACAGAGGTTCGAGGTGACGAAACACCAGTACCACGTGGTGATCGTCAGCGGCCACTTCGATCTGTGGAATCGATTCCCTGGCGTCGAGCCGTTCGATCAGTTCGGCCAGCTCCCCCAAGCGCTCGCCAACCTGGGGTATCAATACTTCGCAGCGTGACATATCGGCCAGGAACGAGGTGTTTCTTTCACGAAACCCCACCAGCACCCTGCCCTTCTTGCGCACATACTTGACGCCCAGCCTGGCTTTTCGGCGATAACCCCAGACACTCGACCTTAGTGGCGGGAGTGTCTGTTCCACCTCAAGCCCGGCGTGTTGCATCATATCCAGCAGCGATTGCTGCTTGAATGCGACCTGATCATCGTTATCCAGGTATTGCAGACTACAGCCTCCGCAAACCTGAAATGCATCGCACTTTGGTTCAATCCGGGAAGCGGAGGCCTCGATGACTTCGAGCGTCGTCGCCTGGTCGAAATTTCGGCTGGTTTTGGTGATCTGAATCCGTACCTGTTCACCCGCAAGGGCGCCAAATACAAATACAGTTTTGCCATTGATGTGCGCGATTCCACGCCCTTCGTGCGACATGGTCTCGATTCGAACTACCGCTGGCTCCGGCAGTTTTTTGCGTCGACGCCGACTGGACACCGTTGTTATTGCTCTATCCAGGCTTTTTCAAAGTCGATCAGGTGTGTTTGACCCGACTCACGCAGTGTCTTGCGCACTAACTGGCACTCTTCGAGGAACTGGGTCTGATCGAAATTTCCACGATTTCGCTCGTAGCTGAGATATATCAGGTAAGTATTCAAAACATCGGTCTCGCAGTAATCTCGAATTTCCTTGATGCCTCCCTGCAAATAACAATCCCATACTTTGGACCCACTCATGCCCATCTTGCCCGGAAATCCGCACAGGCTGGCGATTTCATCGAGTGGGGCACTGGCTCGCGGCTGATAGGCTGCAAGTACGTCCATCAGATCGGTATGCCTGTCGTGAAAGCGATTCAGGTAATTATTGTATCGGAAATCGGTGTCGTTCTGGCCGCTTTCCCAGTAGTGCGCCGCGTTAATCGGGTACAGCAGCGAGCGGTAATGGATCACCGGTAAATCGAACCCGCCCCCATTCCAGGAAACCAGGCGCGGTGTATAGCGCTCGATGCCACTGTAGAAACGCTCTAGCAACTCCTGTTCGCTTGACTCAAGATCACCGAGCGACCACACTTTTAATTGCTCGCGTGTGCGCAATACCGCCGATATCGCCACCACCTTGTGTAAATGGTGACTCAGGAATTCAGTATTGGCTTCCTGTCGGCGTTTATGAAAAACCGCTTTCGCAACATCGTCGTCGGACAGACCGTGCAGATCGTAAAGATGCCGGCAACCATCGATATCCGGTATGGTTTCTATATCAAATACAAGTACGTTCATGATTCATAATAATCGATTGTTGGATAATTGCCGGTATCACCACTGGTCGGCTCGATCAGGGTATCACTAGGAGAGATTTCCCCGCGTTCCTCGGCGTATCTAATCATACTGTAGGCTGGTCGATCCTTGACCGATCCGGCCGGGTTATTACCTTCAAGTTTAAGCGAAATACAATTGCTGCCCGAATTATCCATCCGTTGCAATGTGACGAGCGGAGTATTTCCTATATAATCCTCTAAAAACATAAGCTTATCTTTGGCTAATTCGGACCTGAATAACACTCGAATACTTTCGCGGCCCGATTATTTTACTGTAACGAGAAATCGCATACTACGCGAATTCTTGCCATGGGGGAGGTTCATCTTTGTCTAATCGATGCATTTTTGGTCTCACTTGCGCCCTTATTCTATGCCTTCCTACGCTGGCATCCGGGACTGATTCGCTGGCATCGGCAGAGGCCGATTTTTTCGACGAGGCGCCGATAATTTTGACCGCTTCGAGAATGAGCAAACCACTCGCCGAGTCACCGGCTAGCGTCAGTGTCATCGATCGACATATGATTGAAGCATCAGGAGCACGAGAAATCACCGATCTGTTCCGCCTGATACCCGGATTCATCGTGGGGCATCTCAGCGGGAACAATTCTGTAGTGACTTATCATGGCCTGGGAGATGAGTTCCCGCGCAAGATGCAGGTTCTGGTCGATGGTCGTTCGGTATTCGTCCCGTCATTTGGCGGCGTCCCCTGGTCGAATTTGCCGCTTTTGCTCGAAGATATCGAGCGCATCGAGATCATTCGCGGCCCCAATGCGGTCACCTATGGGGCGAATGCTTTCCTCGCCACTATCAATATCATCACGCGTCACGCTGCCGAAGATTTTGGCGCGCGTTATTCGATTACTGCGAGTGACAATTCCAACCCGGATATCAAGGATGCCTATCTACGGCTGGGCTTCCACCATGAAGACCTGGACTGGCGTCTCAGCATCGGGACTTTGAGTGATGACGGCTTTGCCAATGTCAATGATTCCGGAGATATCGATAAGGTCAATTTCAGGCTCGATTATCTTTCCAGCAGTAACCAGTCATGGACCTTCCAGATAGGCAGTAGTAGCAGTATCAGTGGCACGGGCGAACCCAATGCTTTTGATGATATCGAACGCGATATAGACGCGACCAACAGTTACCTGAACATTCTGTGGGAACGCAATTCGATACACAGTGTTTCGAGCATACGCCTGACGCATACCGAGCAGGAAGTCATCGACAGTTTTTTGGCCGATACCTTCTTAGCGACTACCCCTCCTACCCCTGTCACTGCGTTTATCGATTTTGGACGCGTCTCAAAGCGCACCGACCTGGAGTTGATCCAGTCGCAGGAGTTCGGCGAGGATTTACGCCTTGTCTACGGCGGCAGCCTGCGCAAGGACCGGGTGAAATCGTTATTTTTGCTGAACGATTTTAACTTTCACGATGTTGATACCGCTCGTCTTTTTGCCGCCCTGGAATGGCGCCTCGGACAGAACTGGTTGTTCGATTTTGGCACCACGCTGGAGGATTCGAGTCTGACCGAGCGCAAAAGTTCGCCCCGGCTGTCGATCATCCATAAACTGAAACCCAATCATGCATTTCGGTTTGTCGCCTCAAAGGCGAAACGAAATCCTATATTGTTCGAACACAGCGGACTGACCATATTCAACGCAGATACAATTCTCTTCGGTAATGTGGATGTTCAAATCTCGGAAGGTAACCCTAATATCGAGCCTGAAAATATTGTTTCCTACGAATTTGGATTACGCAGTCAGTTTAAAGACAGCAGGGTTTCTAGCGACGTAAAGTTGTTCACCTACCGAATTAGCGATCATATCGTCGGGGCTCCGACCGGAAATTTGAATATATTAGGTAGCTCAATAGAGACGACTGCAAATCAGGAAAGCACTCGCGTCAGTGGTTTGGAGCTGGCGCTCGATTTTTCACCGATACCGAACCTCGATATCAAGAGTGGTTTCAGCTTCGTTGATGTAGAAAGTACCAAGGATGATTTCGAAAAATCTATTCCCGACAAATCTGCCTTTATCAATGCCGATTATCGCTGGAATTCTCGCCATAATTTTTCTGCCTCTTTTTATTATATCGACGAGATGCAGTGGTTGGCTACTCCAGATATCAATGTAATCCAGCCCATCAGGAAGCTCGACCTTCGTTATGCCTATATTTTCGATGCGCGCAGCGAGACGCGAATCGAACTCATTGGTCAAAACCTGCTCGAAAGCTATAACGATTATTTTTTGGACAATCTGGCCGAACCAGTCTTTCTACTGAGGGTATCGGGCGGTTTTTAGGGTACTGAAATGAAAGGAATCACGACATCAGGATGTTGGAGGCTCGCAGGTGTCATCCTGCTGATCTTACTCGGTAACCTGCAGCCATTGCACGCCAGTGGCGATCAGATTGTAATCGTCAAGAGTGGAGACAATAGCTATTTCAACCAGACCATCGAAACCCTGATCAGTCATGTCGAGGATAAGGTATCGTTCAGGGTAATCGAGGCAGATTCGATCGACGCTAACAGCGCTTTACTGTCCAGCAGCCGTCTCATTATCGCCCTTGGCGCTAAAGCGTCCGGGATGCTATCAGGGCAATTACCGAAAAAGTTCATAGTCAGCGCTTATGTCACGCAACAACAGCATAATCAGTTACAACTGGCTAACATTAATCGCCTGACGGTATTACTGGACCAGCCACTAGAACGTTACCTCGCTTTCACCCATTTCCTGTTCAAGCCGAAGGCTG
The DNA here is from genome assembly GCA_022563685.1 of Pseudomonadota bacterium. Lineage (GTDB taxonomy): Bacteria > Pseudomonadota > Gammaproteobacteria. The sequence goes on from JADFMY010000029.1 coordinate 6,010, forward strand.
TGGGTATTATCAACTACTCCCCGATCAAGCTAAATCGGCAACAGCAAAACACCTTAAAACGCCTCGGACTGCGACTGAACCAGTACCAGTCCGATAACTCGAGGAAATTGCTGGGCACGGTCAGACAGTTGGTAAAACGAAACGATGTCCTGCTCATGCTGCCCGAACAGGGTATATACAACCGGAATACCCTGAAAGGCATATTGCTGACCGCTTACCGTGCTCGTGCCCCGGTGATCAGTTATTCCCCGGCCCATGTGAAATCGGGGGCACTGGCATCGATCTACTCATCGCCAGCCGATATTGGCAGACACCTCGCCGAGGTTATCAACGGTTACACCAAGGGCTCCCCGGTGACTTCTGGTAACACCCAGTTTGCACGCTATTACTCGGTAGCGATCAATTCGCGTGTGGCCCATGCGCTTGGACTGGAACTTTCTGATGAAGCCGGTTTGAGTCAATACCTGAGCGAGGTGATTAAATGAGCCGGCTCGGCCTCAAGTATCAGATCCTGGTCATTGTGCTGATCCCGGTATTTCTGGTCGATGCCTTTCTTACTTACACTAACATCAGCAATAGCATCGCTCAGGCGAACGAATTATTGCAAAGCAAGGGACACATCATCGCCAAACAAATCGCCGGCGCATCTGAATTTAATGTGTTTGCAGGGAATCACAGGCAGATACAGTACCTGCTGGATCAATCCATAGACACCCATGCGATCGTTATGGCTGCGGTATACGACTCTCAAGGCGGCGTTATCGCCAAATCGGTCTCCGGCCAGTACCAGGAGGCGGATACCGCCAATTATTATTACTATCGTCAAGCGATAATGTCCGAGAGTATCGAACTCACGGATGTTTTCACGCCAGATCAAAATGACACCGGGCAAAGTCAGATTATCGGATGGGTACACATTCATATTTCCCGCGAACAGCTGGAGCTGACAAAATCACGCATTATCAACAGTTCGATCATTTTTTTCATTATCGCCCTGGTCCTGGCCCTGATTCTGACCACCATTATCAGTCGGGGCATTACACGCCCAATTTTCACTCTGGTGGATCACCTGAAACATGTGGAAACCGGCCATCTGGGAAAAGCGATAGAACCCGTAGAAAAAAACGAGATAGGCGCGGTGCAGGAAGGCTTCAATCGCATGACCCAGTCATTGTTCACCAATAGACGGCACCTGAACGAAAGGATCCAGCAGGTTACCCAAAAAATGAGCGAAGCTATAACCGATATGGAGTCGAAAAATCGGGAACTTGGGTTTGCCAAAGACGAAGCACAAAATGCGAACCGGATAAAATCCGAGTTTCTGGCCAATATGAGCCACGAGATTCGTACCCCAATTAATGGCATCAAGGGATTTATCAATTTGATGAGAAAATCCGATTTGACGCCTACGCAAAAAAAATATACCGATATTGTTTTGAGATCGACTAATGATCTGACCAACATCATCAACGAGATTCTTGATTTTTCCAAGATGGAATCGGGGAAATTACAGATTGTTGACGACGACTTCGACCTCTACGAAGTTATCGAGCAGACTCGCGATATACTTTTCATCAATATCCTGACCAAAAATATCGATTTAATCCTGATCATTTATAGCGACACGCCGCGCTACGTCTGTGCCGACAAGCTGCGCCTGAAACAAATCTTGTTAAACCTGATTGGCAATGCGATCAAGTTTACCGATCGGGGCAGTGTCGTCATCCGGGTCTCAGCCGAACAACAGGATCAGGATGAGACCTGGTTTGAGATCGCCATTGAGGATACAGGCATCGGTATTTCGGATCAGAATCAGCAACGCCTTTTTAAGGCTTTTAGCCAGGTGGAAACCGCCTCCAATCGACGCTTCAGCGGTACCGGATTGGGGCTGGTCATCAGCAAAAACCTGGTCACTTTGATGGGGGGAGAAATCTCGATTGAAAGCGAATTTGGCAAGGGCTCTACATTTACCGTACGTCTACCACTCGCACTGAGCAATAGTTTTGAATCAACGGCGCCAGAGCCCGAAAATTTTGCCCAGTCTGCTTTGATTTTCGCCTTTCGAAAACCCTGCTTACAGGAAATTCAGACACTGTTCGAGCGCGCTGGAGTTGCGACCGAACCAATACTGCTCGACGACAGCTACTCGGCAGATCAAATCCGGGATCGTATCTGGCAGAACCGGAACTACATCAATTTCGTTGTATTCGACTTACGCCATATCAATTTTGATTTGACGGAAATTTTTGACGCTGCGTTACTCGACTCCGTTCGGGTATTAACGATGCACTATGATCAGACCATGATCCCCAGTTCCACAGGTTGCGAGTTCGAATTCGTTTCTATCATCGATGCCAGTAGTAATCTGCAGGGCATTTTGGATCCCTCGAGTGTCGAACCGGCACTCGAGCAGCCAGACGGCATGTTTCCTGCTGGAGAGGAACAACAAAAAGATATATTGCTCGTGGATGATAACGATATCAACCTCAAGCTCGGTAGCGAATTGATTCGCCTGTGGGGACATCGGGTAACTGAAGCCACCCATGCTGAGGAAGCTATGGCCTTATACTGTTCACGCACTTTTGACCTGATTATTCTCGATATACAAATGCCTGATATCGACGGTATAACGCTTTTGAAAATGATGCGCGAGGAAAAACCGGACGACTCCACGCCGGTCGTTGCACTGACCGCCAATATTCTGCCCCAGGAATCCGAACGGCTGCTGGATTTGGGGTTCGACTACTACCTGGGAAAACCGATTGACGAGGTTAAATTTCATCGTTTGCTGCAAGGCTCGGTGGAGCGCAAAATTATTACCCCTGAAGACGGTTCTTCCGGCCAGCAGGGTTTGCAAATGGAATCGGTAGATTTAGAAAAATCCCTTGCTCTGGCTGGAGATAACGAATCCCTGTTGCAACAGATTTTCGGTATTTTGTTGTGCGAAATACCCGACCATCAGCGACAACTCTCTAGTGCGGTACAACCGCTCGACTACGATAAGATTTCGGCCATCGTGCATAAAATTCACGGTATTACCTGCTACACCAGCCTGCCTCGATTAAAACAACAGGTATTGAAACTCCAGCAGCAACTTTCCAGCACGCCCCACGCCGCGCTCGCGGAAGAGGCAATCCAGGCTATGATCGTGGAACTCGGACAGGTCGCACTGGAAACCGAGCGATTCTTAGAACAAGTGGGCGAAACTGTAGATTAGCCTTCAAGCACTACCATTGCGACGACATAGTGTTTTTCGTCTGATATCGATACCAGCACATTAGTGACCTGCTTTTGCTCGATGAGAATAGTTGCCCGCCTGAAAAAGCGCAGGTGCGGTTTACCATTGTGGTCATTGCTAATTTCAATACTTTTATACCCAACCTCTTCGCCAAATCCGGTCCCCAGAGCCTTCGCGGCAGCCTCTTTAGCGGCAAAACGGGTGGCCAGATAGGAAGCTGGGCGATTACGTTTATTAAATTCACCGATCTCGTGATCGGTCAATAGCCGTCGCGCGACACGGTCTCCAAACTTGGCGTACAGCTTTTCAAACCGTATGGTTTCGGCGATATCGACACCAATTCCGATTATCATGACCTGAGCAGAGGCTCCCTGGCTTCAACCATCAGGCGCTTCATCTCTCGAATCGAATTCGCAAGGCCATTGAATACAGCGTCGGCAATAATCGCGTGACCGATATTCAGCTCGCTCACCAGTGGATTAGCTGCAATGGGCTGGACATTGTGATAATGCAGTCCATGCCCGGCATTCACCTGTAACCCTTTACCATGAGCATAAGCGATCATTTGGTTGATTATTTCCAACTGCCGTTGCTGCTCGTCACCCTCGGCATTGGCGTAATGGCCGGTATGAATTTCGATACAGGGCGCCCCACATTCCAGTACCGCGTCAATTTGTTCGGTGCTGGCATCGATAAATGGAGAGACTCGCGTTCCAACCGATGCCAACTGCTGGCAAGCCGCCTTGATCGTGTTTATCTGCCCTGCGACATCCAGACCACCTTCGGTGGTTAACTCTTCACGTTTTTCAGGAACCAGGCAGACATCTTCGGCTTTAAGTTCGCAGGCAAATTCAAGCATTTCTGGAATAACCGCTATTTCCAGGTTTAGCTTTGTCTGCACAACCTGTTTCAACAACAATGCATCGCGTTGCTGGATATGACGACGATCTTCACGTAAATGAAAGGTAATCGAATCGGCGCCCGACTGTTCGGCTATTTGCGCCGCGTACACCGGGTCCGGGTACCTGGTACCCCTCGCCTGGCGAAGGGTAGCGACATGGTCGATGTTGACACCTAAAGTAACTGCTCTGGTCATGTGCGGCCCTTTATCTGCTGGTAGATATCACGAGATTTTAGCCTTTTTCCGTGCAAGTTAAAGTCAATAATACTGCGCATCACGATTTTGGCCACTTGCAATACCTGTTTGTTATGGTACTGCCTTTGATTCCAGGCAATGATTGTTTTGCCACTGATGGCATTCGCTTCGGTTGCACCAATGGAGACAAAACCTTCCGTCGCCAAAAACCGATAGTGTCGATCTGGAACAATCGGCTTGCCGCTTTCCGACTCAATCGCAGTATCGGGCATGTATCCAAGTAAGGTCATTGCCGAGCGTTCGAATTCCCTCAAGTGGCGCTCATCGAAGTGTTGGTGAATTTGTCCAAGCAGGTTGTCGTATAGTTGAAACAGTTCCGGACTTGCTTCCTGCCAGGGCAGATAAGCGCATAACAATTCATTAATATAGAGTAATGGCAGGTAATGATGCTCGTCTATTCGAATTTCGGATCCATCGATTCCAACCAGTGTTTTGAGTTCACCACGCCCACTGAAGCTAATCGAAAGCCGGCAAAACGGCTGGTAAAGAGCTTTCGACCGGCTGTTCCTGCCCGCTTTGGCAAGCACGCTCATACGCCCAAAATCCTCGGTCAGTAAATCAAGAATAATGCTGGTATTTTTCCAGTCACGCCGATGTAAAAGGTAAGCCGGTTGATCAGTGACCCGAGTTTGCATCCGAGTATCCAAAAGAGGCCAGTGCTTTTTCGTCGTCAGCCCAGTCTTCGCGTATCTTGACCCATAGCTGTAGATAAACCCGGTTATCGACCAGGTGTTCTATATCTTTACGTGCCAGGGTTCCAATTTTTTTCAACAGGCTGCCATTTTTTCCAATCACGATACCTTTTTGCGAACTTCGCTCCACCCAAATCGTCGCAGAAATACGCGTTATATCTGCCTCTTCCTTATAGTGATCGATATTGACCGTAATCGAATAGGGTAATTCCTGTTTCAGTACCCTGAACAACTTTTCGCGAATTATTTCGGCAGCAATGAATCGAGTCGACTTGTCGGTTATCTGGTCATGCGGAAACTGTGGTGCGCCTGGTGGCAACTGACTGACGATTAGCGCTTCGAGCCGGTCCAGATTATCACCTTTCAAGGCCGACACCGGCACTATTTCGCGCCCCGGAGCAACTTCGGCAATTTGTTTCATCACGGGTAAACAGGCTTCTTTGGCCAACTGGTCAATTTTATTCAGGACGATTATCACCTTGTCGAATTTGCTAACCCGTTGCAGTATTTTTTCATCGTTACGATTAAAACGCCTGACCTCAAGCAGCACACAAATCAGGTCGGCATCGGCGAACATACTGGCAGCAGCCCGATTCATATAGCGGTGTATTGCTTTATGGTTGTCATCGTGCAGGCCGGGGGTATCCACAAAAATACATTGATAAGTGCCGGTGGTTTTTATCCCCAAAATCTGGTGCCGGGTAGTTTGCGGGCGATGCGCGGTGATACTGAGCTTGGTCCCGATCAATGCATTCATCAGGGTCGATTTGCCGGTATTGGGTTTGCCAATCAGCGCCACGTATCCAGTTCGAAATGTATCCTTCATCGCTTTAATTTCTGGAAAGCCCTATCTGCAGCAGCTTGTTCGGCTTTCTTCCGGCTCGACCCTTTGCCGCTAGTTTGCAATTTCAACGTGTCTATTCTACAGGTGACGGTGAATGTCTGATTATGGGATTTACCCACGGTTTTCGCTACAGTGTATTCCGGTAAGTCGATTTTCTGCGCCTGCAGAAACTCCTGCAACCTTGTTTTGGGGTCTTTCAGAGTCTCGGTATCTGCTAAGGTCTGTATATATTCATTGTACAGAAACAGAATAGTCTGCTGCGCCTGCGTAAATCCACTGTCCAGATAAATGGCGCCAAATATCGCTTCCATAGTATCAGATAGTATCGATGCGCGACGAGAACCTCCGCTTTTCAATTCACCGCCACCGAGGTTGATATATTCGCCGAGGTTAATGTCCCTGGCGACTTGAGCGAGCGCTTCCTCATTGACCAGTGACGCTCGCATGCGGCTTAACTCGCCTTCGTTTGCGTCCGGTTCACGTTGATAAATATGCCTGGAGATTACCAGATTGAGCACGCTGTCACCGAGGAATTCCAGCCTTTCGTTATTGATATTGCGTGAAAAGCTACGGTGGGTAAGCGCCTGTTCAAGTAATTTTACGCGCTTGAATTGATAACCGATGGTTGCCTGAAATTTTTCCTGATTCACCTGTCTATCACAACAGACTCGCTAAACGTGGCGCCGATAAATAAATTACCAATATAAGGTCGTCTGGTTTCGTAGCTGATAGTCACCGTGGTTTTTCCATTTTTACGGGTCATCTTCACGTGTTCGCGTTTGATCGACCTGATTTCGTTTATATACAACCGTTTATTTATTGAGTCCCAGATCGCACGCCTGGACTTGGGGTCGATTTTAGCGTCTTCCTGAATTGAAGTGAGCACGGACTTGATAGTAAAATTCTCCATGTATATCGGCAGCACCCTTATAACAGAAATGATGAGGAGGGAGAAAATACCAGCCAAAGCGAGCCAGCCTACACTGGACAGGCCCTTCTGCCGGTGTCTGGTGCTTTTCATAGTATTCATATGATTACCTCATTCAGATATTCGATTCCCTAGTCTGGAAAAATCCAGGCCATTTCCCCCGCTGCGCCAGTCCCAGTGCATCCATATCATAATAGCCTTTCCAACCAGATTTTTTTGGGGTACGAAACCCCAGTATCGACTATCGTTGCTGTGATCCCGATTATCGCCCATGACGAAATACTGGCCCTCTGGTACGAATAACTCGCCATCAGACGAGAAACCGACATCCGGGTTGGTCATCACGGCATGGTTGGTCGCACCGATATTTTCATAATACACGTTGCATTCGGCTCCTACTTTATCACAACCGCTCCCTTCAACCATGTTATTGCGGTCTCCGAGACCCTCATATTTATGGCTAAATTTGATTTTCAGCGGTTTGCCATTGACCGCCAGTCGCCGATTATAATAACTCACATGATCACCCGGCAAACCGATAATACGCTTAATGTAGTCTAGAGTTTCATCTTCAGGATAACGAAATACTGCCACGTCACCACGTTTCGGCTTTTCACCCCTGGTGATTCGGGTATGGGTAATCGGTAATCGCAGACCATAGGCAAATTTATTCACCAGTATAAAATCTCCGACCAGCAAAGACGGCATCATCGATCCAGAGGGAATACGAAAGGGTTCAAACAGTAGTGCACGAAGCACGAGTACTGCGAATAGTACCGGAAAAAAAGACTTGGAGTACTCCAGCAAAATCGGTTCGTGGGGTGATTTACTGGTGGCAGCTTTCTTGCGCGCAGCGGCGAAAAACAGCACGTCGATTAACCAGACCAGTCCAGTAAACGCCGTTGCTACGACCAGTAAAAATTCAAAATCAAAATGGATCATTCACTTATAACCTCAATCAGGAGCCCAGCCTGCAATAAGCGGGCTAACTGTCAACTTTTAACACCGCAAGGAATGCATCCTGCGGAATTTCAACACGACCGACCCGTTTCATGCGCTTTTTACCTGCTTTCTGTTTTTCCAGCAACTTCCGTTTACGTGTTATATCCCCGCCATAGCATTTCGCGGTTACATTCTTACGCAAGGCCTTAACGTTAGTGCGTGCAACAATAGTGGAGCCGATCGCCGCCTGTATCGCGACATCGAACATTTGCCTCGGAATTAACTCTTTCATTTTAGAGGCAAGTTCGCGACCCCGATATTCTGCGTTACTGCGGTGTAATATCAGAGACAGGGCATCCACTTTCTCGCCATTGATCAACACGTCCAGTTTTACCAGGTTCGCCGCGTCGAAGCGCAATAATTCGTAATCGAACGATGCATAGCCCCGACTTACCGATTTCAGACGGTCGAAAAAGTCGAGCACTACCTCGCTAAGCGGCAGTTCAAACACCAGTGAAACCTGGCTTCCCAGATACTGCATATCCTTTTGCATACCCCGTTTTTCGATACATAACGCGATCACTGCACCGATATATTGTTCCGGCAGCAGGATATTAGCCTGTATTATGGGTTCCCTGATTTCGCTGATTTTATTTATCGCGGGCAAGTCGGCCGGATTATGTATCTCTATCACCTTGCCCGCCGTGGTGACTACCTGATAAATAACCGTCGGTGCTGTCGTGATCAGGTCAAGATCGTACTCGCGCTCCAGGCGTTCCTGCACAATTTCCATATGCAGCATGCCCAGGAACCCGCAGCGAAAACCGAAGCCAAGTGCCTGCGATGTCTCGGGCTCAAACTGTAACGCAGCGTCGTTTAGTTTCAGTTTCTTAAGGGCCTCGCGGCAATTCTCATAGTCGTCAGAACTGATCGGGAACAAGCCGGCAAAAACACGTGGCTGAATTTCCTCGAAACCTGACAGAGGCGCATCAGCAGGATTCTGACTAAGCGTTATCGTATCGCCCACCTTGGCCGATTCGATATCCTTAATGCCGGAAATAACAAACCCCACATCGCCTGCCTGTAGTTGTTCGGTTATTTTTCGTTTGGGCGTGAACACACCAACTTTTTCCACCAGGTATTCACGTCCGTTCGACATCATCTGTATTTTCTGTTTTGGACGAATGCAACCCTCCATCACCCTGACCAGCGTGACTACGCCGACATAACTGTCGAACCAGGAATCGATTATCAGCGCCTGGGTCCTGTTCGCCGAAGAGCCGCCGGGAGGAGGTATCAGTTCAATCAACCGATCGAGCAAATCATCGATACCCGCTCCGGTCTTGGCACTCACTTCGATAGCGTTGGAAGTATCCAGGCCGATGATTTCTTCGATTTCCAGTTTAACCCTGGCGGGGTCGGCGGCGGGTAAATCTATCTTGTTAATGACTGGAATCACTTCCAGATTCAGATCGATCGCTGTGTAGCAATTTGCCACACTTTGGGCCTCCACACCCTGCGAGGCATCGACGATTAAAAGCGCACCTTCGCAGGCGGCAAGTGACCGCGACACTTCATAGGAAAAATCGACGTGTCCGGGGGTATCGATAAAATTGAGCGTATAACACTGGCCGTCCCTGGCCTGGTATTCAAGCGAAACACTTTGCGCTTTGATGGTAATTCCACGCTCTCGCTCAAGATCCATCGAATCCAGCACCTGATTTTCCATTTCTCGCTCACTGAGCCCACCACATAGCTGGATGAATCGATCGGCTAGCGTCGACTTACCATGATCGATATGGGCAATGATTGAAAAATTTCGTATATTCTTCATCTGCATCGATGAATCTATCTCCAGGCGGGTGACTACCCCGATAAAAACCCGCGAAGTTTACGGGAATCTACCGTAAATCAACAGTAAAATGGTCAAAAGAAAACCATCGGCTGGCCATAAGCTAATGAGCCTCTGAATAATTCATCCCAGAGGGGCGGTGAAGGATGCAAAACTGAACAGGTTATCGCGGAATTACCCGGTTACCGCAGGGCAGATCCGAACCGGATTCAGGTTCAGTTTAACGCGGCGAGCAAAGCTTTTTCATCGAAGAAGTAATGGCAAATTTCCCGCTCTCCTAAACGCAGAACAGGAACCTGTGCATCATATCGGCGTATCAACTCGGTACTTCGATCTATATCGATTTCGCGCCAGCTAATGGGATGTTTTTTTCGATCGAACGCCACCAGCGCTTTGCGCATCGCATCGCACAGGTGGCAATCCTCACGGTAATAAAAGCTAAGCTTCAACCACCTCTCCGTACTGGGTATCCGCTATTTTAAGTTCAGGAATCTTCTGGACGAATAGCCAGGAATACTGGGCCAGACCGCTTTTGTACCAATAGCGCTACCGATTTTCCGGATTTTAAATCTTCCGTAATTTGCTCAAAATCTTCTACCGATGTCACTGCCTGATTATCGATCATGGTTATAATATCGCCTATGGCAATGCCAGCTTCCTGAGCCGAACCATTTGATTCAACATCGATGACTTCGACGCCCGATTCTACCTTGAATTTTTTACGTGTCGATTTGGTCAAATTCTTTACGCTCATTCCGAGTGCGGAATTTTCCTCAGGCTCAGCGTCTGCTTCCGGTGTATAGGAGGCCTTGGTCATCGAAGTCGGCAACTCGGCGATTTTGACTTTAATCTGCATACGCGACTGGTTACGAATGATGGTGACCTCCGCATTCTTACCCACTGCCGAGCGGCCAACTAACGGCGGCAATCCGCTGGAACGAATTACTTTTTTGCCATTAAACTCAACGATCACGTCACCCACCTGCAGACCCGCTTCAGCGGCCGGACTATTCTCAAGCACCTTGGCAACCAGCGCTCCCTGAGGGGTGTCCATACCGAATGATTCGGCGAGTTCGCGCGTCACTTCCTGGATCAGAACACCAAGCCATCCGCGTGAAACACGGCCATTCTGTTTGATCTGATTGGCCACATCGACCGCCAATTCAATCGGTATCGCAAAGGATAATCCCATGAATCCACCAGTGCGGCTGTATATTTGCGAATTGATACCAATGACTTCGCCTTCAAGATTAAACAACGGGCCACCAGAGTTGCCCGGGTTGATCGCCACATCGGTCTGAATAAAGGGCACGTAATTATCGCTTGGCAGGCTTCGCCCTAGGGCGCTGATGATACCCGCAGTGACCGAGTGATCAAATCCGAATGGGGAGCCGATGGCGAGTACCCACTCACCCACCTTTAAGTCATCGGAATTGCCGAATCTTAAAACAGGCAGGTTCTCTGCCTCAACCTTTAACAAAGCGATATCCGATGCCTGATCGGAGCCGATTATCCTGGCTACATATTCTGCCCGATTGGCCAGGCGCACGATTACTTCGTCGGCACCACTGATCACATGATGATTGGTCAGGATATACCCGTCTTCCGAAATAATAAAACCGGACCCCAGCGACTGCGAATCACGGCGTCGTTTGCCAAATTCATCGTTTCCGAAAAATTTATCGAATAACTCTCCGAGCTCAGACCCATCGGGAAAATTTGGAATTGGATGCTTGCTTCCCGAATTACTCTTGCGGGCTTTGGTTTTGGTGCTGATGTTAACGACCGAATCTTTTGCCTCTTCAACGATCACGGTAAAATCCGGTAGCGCTGCCTGCACAGCAAGCGGCACGCTGATCATCAAAATTAGAAAAAAGCGAGTTAAGAAGCTGATTTTTGGCTTCATCATTATAGTATTCTCCAGATGCATATATTAATAACCTTTTATGACTTAAATTTAGTCTTTCGGTTCAGCAATTATTTGCAGAATTGCCGGATTGAACTGGCGCGAAAATCGGTATTTGCCAATCAGGTTCGAAGCTATCAGGCAAAGGGTCATTCCGACCGCTGCGCCAACAAAAGCTTTGACGTCCGACTCTCCAAAAACCCACTGCGACAGCAACCCGCCAGAGATCAAGCCCATCAATGGCAGACCATAGATCACCAGGCTGGCGTTTAAATAAGCCTTTTCCTGTATACCTAAAATAACCTGATCGCCAGGTTTGAGATCCTTCTCATTGGTAATTTTAAACGACTTGCTTCGATGTCCTAGCAAACGACCAATCGCGCCAGTGCCACAGCCATTATTGAGTTCACAGTGGTCACACACACTTTGCCGTTGAATATCGATCACCGCCTGACTGCCCTCAAGCCTGGTGACGGTGGCTGTTTCTCTAATCATGTGTATTATTATAAAGCAAGTTCTGAATAATTTCTCGCTGAGGAAAGGTGCAGGGGCGCAGCGATTACGGACGAAAGGATGAAGCGGGTTTCGACAGACTCCTAGGGTTTTTGATAAATAACCGACTCGGCCACTTGCCGGACAGTGAGTGCAGGAACTTCACCAATCGCAGTCACCGAGTAATCGTCCAAAACTCGAATAAAGGCATTGACTGCGCCCATCGATGTTCCTCCCTGGGGAGATTGCGATGACGATTGTTTTTCGATGAAAACCGACAAAGAAGCAAGTCCATCGGTATAAACCAGCTGCTGGATAAAGCGCCCAGTTTCTGGATTCCTTCTTTTTACTGCTGATTGCTGCCTAAACCCATCCGGTAGGCTGGATAGCCGCCACTCGACATCGGCCACCATATTTCCAGATACCGCGCCACTATGATATCGTACCAGGGTAAAACTATCGTCGAGTTCCGGCATGCTAATCATCTGTAAATGATCTTCACCGGTCAATAACTCAAGATTGGTAAACATGACCTGTTCTACTACCTGATTTTCGTCATTGATCAGGTTCGATTTCATCAATAACTCATTTTCAGCGTTTATCCACAATTTAATCCCGTAGCGCAGTCGATCTTTTGGGACGATATCGACGATTACCGTCGCGTGACCGGCAATTCGATCACGACCGATGATTTTCATATCGTAGTATTTTTCGATCCTGGCGACATCATCGGGGATAAATAAGGGCGAAAAGTTATTTTTATTCGACGTATCTACAATTACTTTTCGGCTCGCTGGCCAGATGCAGGTCAAGGTATTGTTATCGCGAATCACTTCTCGCGCTTCACCATTGAGTGAAAACAGCCTTTCCCTTTCACCCGAACTATCTTTAATATGAATAATCGACATACTCTCTAGCTGATTTTCGTGCAGGTACACGAAATTACCCTGATAGCTCTTATTGCGCATCGCATCGGCCATCCTCTGCACCCACTCCATTGCTGGTCCAGCGTAAGCCTGACCCGTACCCGTCAGTACCAACACTAGCAAGAACAATTTAATGGCTAATTTCATATCGGTATTATTGCTGAAAATCAAATCCCACGACTCTGACCTGGGGAATAAGTCCCTGCATAGAGTTGGAATATTCCGTGTGATTCACCAGGTAAGCATTTAATTTTTGTTGCAGTACCGGTGCGCCGTCGATCACCTTCCAACGCATACCATCGTTTATTTTAGATGAAACCGTGACAGCTCCGAGCTGTACAGGCCGATTGGCTAACTGTTGGATCTTTAGTTGATCGACATTTGCCAGCTGATCGGTAACCTGCCCCGACTGAGAACCGACATTGATAGATTGCCAAAGCGTGACAGACACCAATGCGACCGAAGCCGCGATCGCCAACCCCGCGACTGGTTTCAAAAATGGCCATGCCCAAATTGATGGTTTGCTATCAGCGCTGGAGAACCTTTTCGCCGAACCGGCAGGGGTTTTAATTTGATCGATTTGAGACATGATGCCAGCGCTGAATTCGGTATCGATATGCTCAGGTAATTCATGGCGCATCACCTCACCGATCATTCGATAGCGGCGCATGCCATATTGCAGATTGACATCGCCCAGGACTTCATCCAACGCTTTAATACTGCGCTCGTCACCGGTAAATTCATCCAGTACGATGGAAATTTTATTCTGCTCACTCATCACTTCACTCTTGGTTAATTACCACAATAATTACTTAGTCACTCTAACAGGGGTCTAAGTTCCCTGTCGATTGCATCCCTGGCACGAAAAATTCGTGATCGCACGGTTCCTATCGGACAATCCATTACTTCGGCAATTTCCTCATAGCTCAATCCCTCTAATTCTCGCAGTGTAATTGCCGATTTCAGATCGTCCGGCAAGCCCTCGATGACTCGAAATATCGTTTCTTTAATCTCATCGGTGAGTAACAAATTTTCCGGATTTGAATACTCTTTTAACCCCGACTCGCCTTCATAACGCTCTGCATCATCCACATCGACCGTGTACATCGGTGATTTCCGCGCACTGGAAGCGAGGTGATTCTTCGCTGTATTTGCAGCTATACGGTAAAGCCAGGTGTAAAACTGGCTATCGCCCCTAAAGTTTCCTATCGCGCGGTAAGCCTTGATAAAAGCTTCCTGCGCAATGTCATAGCATTCGCTTTGGTCGGACACAAATCTGGATATCAAGTTCACTACCTTGTGCTGATATTTCTGTACCAGGATATCAAAAGCAGCTTTATCACCTTTCTGTACTCGTTTTACCAGTTCCGCATCAAGCAGATTTGTCCCCATTTAAAAACCTTAGTTATAATTTTTGGCGCCGAAGATGGATAGATTCATCACTCGCTGCCTGAAGCGACTCAACTTCCTTACGCCGAGAATAGTGACCGATTATATATTAAAAGTTCAGGTGCAAGTGACCAAATAAAAAAACCCCGTCAGTCCGGGCAAAACAAAGCGGCGACCCGGAATGACCGTATTGAAGCAGATTCCGGCTGTTGCGGTCGAAACGCGAGATGAGTAATAAATTATGAAGCTATGTCCCCTTCTTTCTGCAATTCTCTTTGAGTTTGGGCGGTATTCGCTATAACCTCTATTATCAGGACATATTTATCGAACTATGAGCAAGCATTTCAAATTTGACGTCTTAATTGTCGGCTCCGGTGCAGCCGGGCTTACGGTCGCACTTAACTTACCGAAATCCACTTCGGTTGCCATTCTGGCCAAAACCAACTTCGAGCAGTACGCAAGCTATTTTGCCCAGGGCGGAATTTCAGCAGTACTCGAGCCGGACGACAGTATCGATCAGCACGTACAGGATACGCTGACTGCCGGCGCCGGGCTTTGCGATCCGGAAGTCGTGACTTTTACCGCCGCCAGGGGCAGCCAATGTATTCAATGGCTGTCTGACCTTGGTATGCCATTTACCAAAGATCGCCAGGAAGTCAGTAAAAGCGGTTATCACCTGACCCGCGAGGGCGGCCACAGCAAACGCCGTGTGGTACATGCCGCAGATGCCACCGGCAAGGCCTTGCAGCAAACCCTGCAGGCGCACCTGCACGAATACAGTAACATTCAAATTTTTCAACACCATCTAGCGATCGATCTAATCTGCGCTAACAACCGCTGCCAGGGCCTTTACGCACTCGATCGCAGCGATCATCACGTCGATGTGTTTGCCGCACAAAAAATAGTGCTTGCGACCGGGGGTGCGAGCAAAGTTTACCTCTATACCAGCAATCCTGACGGCTCTACCGGAGACGGCATTGCGATGGCCTGGCGCGCCGGATGCCGTGTCGCCAATATGGAATTTATCCAGTTTCATCCGACCTGCCTTTACCATCCAGATGCCAAATCCTTCCTGGTCACAGAGGCTGTCAGGGGCGAAGGCGGCAAACTCCTGTTACCCGATGGCGAGAGATTCATGCAGCGCTTTGATGAGCGCGCCGAACTGGCGCCCCGGGACATAGTTGCCAGGGCCATCGATCATGAAATGAAGCGCCTCGGCAGCGACTGTGTCTATCTCGACATTAGCCATAAGAGCCGGGCATTCATTAAATCCCACTTTCCAACGATTTACCGGCGCTGCCTGGAATATGATATCGATATCACCAACGAACCGATACCGGTGGTGCCCGCCGCGCACTATACCTGTGGCGGTATCATGATAGATACCAATGGGCAAACCGACCTCGACGATCTCTATGCGGTGGGGGAAGTCAGTTATTCCGGATTGCATGGGGCAAATCGTATGGCCAGTAATTCCCTGCTCGAATGTCTCGTATTTGCGCGTTCGACGGCCCAGCATATCACTGGCACTTTGATCGCCGATATCGACCCGCCGGACCTGAAACGCTGGGATGAATCACAGGTAACCGACTCCGATGAAGATGTCGTAGTGGCGCACAATTGGGACGAATTACGCCGTTTTATGTGGGATTATGTTGGCATTGTGCGCACCAATAAACGCCTTGAGCGGGCGCTTAATCGGACAAATTTATTGAAACGGGAAATTAACGAATACTACGGCAACTACAGGGTATCGGCCGACCTGCTCGAGTTAAGAAACCTGGTCATGGTGGCTGAATTGATCATCCACTCCGCGATGCAGCGAAAAGAGAGCCGCGGATTGCATTTCACGCTGGATTACCCCAATACCAGCGACAAACTGGCGTTACCGACAATTTTGGTGCCCAAAATCGATGACCCGAAGCAGCAGCAATCGATATCGCTCGTTACGACCTGATTTGATGCACCGGACCATTCAATCGAATCAGAAATAACTCAATGATTGGACAATATCAGCTCCATATTCAAACCCCGGGGCGCGCGACGATCGATGTCACCACAGAAATAGAGCAGCTGGTTAGAAAATCGGGCATTAACACCGGGCTTTGCCACCTGTTCATTCACCATACCAGCGCATCGCTGATTATCACTGAAAACGCGGATAGCAACGTTCGCAGGGATCTGGAAAACTATCTATCTAAACTGGTGCTAGATGGTGATCCGAACTACCTGCACGATCAGGAGGGGCCCGACGATATGGCGGCACATATTCGGTCCGTGCTAACCCAAAACGAAATTAGCATTCCAATATGCGACGGCGTCCTGGCACTGGGCACCTGGCAGGGAATATTTTTATGGGAGCATAGAATCCACCCCCATCAACGCAAACTGACCGTCACCTGTACCGGTAATAACGATACTATCTTATGCAAATCATCC
>JADFMY010000029.1:22823-27217 GCA_022563685.1 Pseudomonadota bacterium
TAGGCAAGTAGAACCCAACCCCATAAACACAAAATGACCGTCACCCGTGCCGGTAACAATAAAAGAGGTTATCTTATGAAAATCATCCTGTTGGGGTCTCCCGGGGCGGGGAAAGGCACCATAGCGAAAGTATTAAATCAATTTGACGGCTCGGTACAAATTTCTACCGGTGATATTCTGCGTGCCGCTGTCGCCGAGGGAACCGAACTCGGCAAACAGGCCGAGGCGACCATGAAGGCCGGCGACCTGGTAACCGACGAATTGATCATGGTCATGATGGAGGAGCAACTAAAGCAGGATGATTGCAAGGCTGGATACCTGCTAGACGGTTTCCCGCGCACTATTCCGCAGGCAAAGGCTCTCAAGATTTTGCTCGACAAAATGGGTGAGAACCTCGACTGCGCCCTGGAACTGGTCGTTGCCAAAGACGTTATCATCGATCGACTGACAACCCGTCGCACCTGTACCCAATGCGGTGAAATTTATAACGTGAAATCGAAGCCGCCAAAACTAGAGGGGGTCTGCGATGTTTGTGGTGGCAATATCGTGCAACGCAACGACGAAACCGGGGCAGCGATCAATAACCGGCTGGAGGTTTATTTAGAGCAAACGGCCCCGTTGGTTCATTTCTATCGCGATGAAGGTTTGCTGGTGAGTGTCCAGGGATCGGACAGCGAACAGGTACTCGAAGCGCTGAAAACCCGATTGGGTATATTGGTCGAATGAATTCGAGCCTGCAATTTGATTGAGAATACTGGTCGAATGAATTCGACCAATAATTACTGCGAATCAACTTCAATTCTTTCGATATTGGCTACGTATACCGTACTTCCTTCCAACGTGGTGAAGCTGCTGGATTTGATATCCTGGCGCCGGGCCTGATAACTGACGCGAGAACCGGTTTGGCTATTAATGACATGGACCGTGACTAGCGTATTATTATCTGAAATTTCGATGTAGATCATCGCGATTGCGGCGAGCATCATAAACCCCATGAACAGGTATGCGCTACGTCTCAATAACTTTCGCTTGCGCAGGTCTTTCTTGCTCGCGATCACTAATATTGGTGGCGCCCGGTGGCCGCGTTTTGCAGACACGTACCAGAAACAACCTGTTATTACCGCCAGGGTGAAGAGAATTTTGGTTAACATGAGTAACAATTTCGAGTCATGAGCGGTCAAAAACAACCAGATGATCGACATTCAACCGAATGCCTATGCGTTCGTTTATCCTGTGATTATGGTGGCTTGGCGCCAGGCACAATACCTCGATACCGCTATCCATGCGTAAATAATAAAGAAAATCTGCGCCGCGAAACGCCTTGTCGACGACTATCGCGCTTTCTTTCGAAGCATCGTCGTGAACGACGTCGTCAGGACGGATCAATACGTCAACCATCGACCCCTGTTCACTTCCAATCGGTGCCACTCCCTTAATAAGACCCAACTCGGTCCGAACGGAATACTGATTTTCAACGCGGGCTGGAATGATAACACCCTGCCCTATAAAGTCTGCGACAAATCGATCGACCGGTTGGTGATAAAGATTATACCCGCTGTCGCATTGTAATATCCTGCCTTCGTTCATCACACAAATTTCGTCCGCGATCGCAAACGCTTCGTGCTGGTCATGGGTGACCAGCATCGCGGTCACATTTTCCTGTTTCAGGATATCCCTGACTTCACGCGCCAGTTGTTCGCGTAAATCCACGTCCATGCTGGAAAAAGGTTCGTCGAGTAATAATATCCCTGGCCGGGGGGCCATCGCCCGCGCCAGGGCAACCCGTTGCTGTTGCCCACCCGATAACCGGTGGGGATAGGCCTGACCGTAGGCCGGCATGCCAATCATCGCCAGTAATTCCTGCACCCGCCCCTGTCGATCCTTTTTTCGCCATGACTTGAGGCCGAATCCTATATTGTCGGCTACCGATAAATTCGGGAACAACGCGAAATCCTGGAATACCATTCCGATATTGCGTTTTTCCGGCGCCAGACAATAGTGAATCGAACTGACCTCGACCCGATCGATCAGGATGCGCCCACCCAGGGCTGGTTCAAATCCGGCGATGGCTCGCAGGACAGTCGTCTTGCCGCAGCCACTCGGCCCTAGCATGCAGCCTATCTTGCCCGGCTCCAGCGTAAACGATACTTGCCTGAGTACCTGATACTCATCGTAGCTGACATCCAGATTTTCGACCTCGAGTTTAGAAGTCATGAACCGGCCCTTGAACTGGAAATACTCTTGCTCAGTAGAATAACAGGTAACAGGCCGACTACAACAATCATTAAGGCTGCGCTCGAAGAATCCGCCAGTCGCTCGTCCGAGGCCAGTTCAAATGCGCGTACCGCAAGCGTATTAAAATTAAATGGCCTGAGTATGAGCGTCGCCGGTAACTCCTTCATGACATCCACGAATACGATCAGTATTGCGGTCAGCACCGACCCTTTCATCAAAGGCAAATGAATCTTAAAAAGTATCTCCATCGGCCGGTAACCAAGCGACCTGGCCGCTTCATCCATCGAGGGCCTGATCTTGCCCAGCCCCGATTCGACCGCCTGTATCGAAACCGCCAGGAAGCGAACTAAATAGGCGAATATAAGCGCAAAAAGAGTGCCGCTCAGTAACAGGCCCGTCGAAATATTAAACCGCTCGCGCATCAAAAGGTCGAGCCAGTTGTCAAACCAGCCAAAGGGAATAATGACGCCAACCGCAATCACCGTGCCGGGAATAGCATAACCTGTGGCAACTATGCGTACCGATGCTATGATCGCCGGGTTGCCCAGTATTCGCTTCGCATAGGCCAGAATCAACGCGAGAAAAACTGCCAGTACCGAGGCTATCAGCGCAAGAAAACCTTAATTGAGCTCTATCTCGAAAAACGACTCATCGACCATATCGACATAGGTATCGCCTGCCCACAGCCCCAATTGAATGGCGGGTAATAAGAATCCAAAAAACAGCGGTAAGGAACAGGCCAACAAAGCGATGGCTCCTCTTAAACCCGATAGCCGGTACTCTGGCAAGCGGCTATACCGGTTAGTCGTATGGTGATATCTGGCCTGCTTACGCGACCCGCGTTCGACCACGACCAGGGTAAACACGAACAGCAACAAAATGCCTGCCAGTTTCGCGGCCGCCGCGCTGTCGCCCATTCCAAACCAGGTTCTGAATATGCCGGTGGTGAAAACTCCGACACCAAAATAGGATACCGTTCCATAGTCTGCCAGCGTTTCCATCAGCGCGAGCGTTAAACCGGCCACGATGGCCGGGCGGGCAAGCGGCAACGCGACGCGGTAAAAACTCGACCAGACGTTGCAGCCAAGCGTGCGGCTCACTTCGATCACACAGACCGATTGTTCGAGAAAAGCGGCACGAGCCAGCAAATAGACATAAGGATAGAGTACCAGGGACAGCATGGCGATTGCGCCACCGAGCGAGCGCGTCTCGGGAAAATAATAATCCCCGTATCCCCAGCCCGTCCAGTCACGAATCTGGGTCTGGACCGGCCCGGCAAAGTCGAACATACCCGTATAGGTATAGGCGATGATATAGGCGGGCATCGCCAGCGGTAACAGCAATGCCCAGGAGAAGAATGATTTACCCGGAAACTGGCAAAGGCTCGTGAGCCAGGCGCAGATGACACCCATCGAGAGTGTACCCAACGCAACACCTACCATTAACAATGCAGAATTAAATATATAGTCGAACAGGACAGTATCGACCAGGTGCTGCCACACATCGCTCGACGGCTGCAGCACGAAGCTGGCAATGGTCAAAACTGGAATACTCAATACCAGCGCGGTTAACACGATGCCGGTTTGCCACCAGTTAGTCTGTCTCAATCGCTGGCTTGCTCTATTGATAATGGATTCGATAATTAATACCCGTCGCTAATCTCCCCGATGTGCTGGCTCTATAGCCCGCATATTGCCCGAAGTGCGGGCTAGAGCCTCGTCCGGCTATTTCCAGCCGGCTCGGTCCATGATTTTTACCGCTTCCCGATTCAGTTCGCCCAACCTCGACAGGTTCAGGGCATCCGACTTGAAGCTCCCCCAACTGCTGAGTGTTGCACTAATACTGGCATCCTCGATCACTGGATACTCGTAGTTAACGCTGGCGTACCATTCCTGCGCCGCGGGACTCAGCAGGTATTCGAGCAAGCGAATCGCATTTTCCCGATTTTTCGAATATTTAGTGATGCCGGCACCACTGACATTGACGTGGGCGCCACGATCAGCCTGGTTGGGCCAGAATATGGCCATTTTTTTCGCCGCTGCGACCTGCCCTGGGTCTTTTTTATGCTCCAGCATCTTCCCGTAGTAATAGGTGTTTGCAATCGCGATATCGCATTGCCCCGCTGCCGCCGCCTTGATCTGGTCGGTGTCCCCGCCAGC
>JADFMY010000123.1 GCA_022563685.1 Pseudomonadota bacterium
CGAGCCATGTTACCGGGATTGGATCGATAACAGACGATATCGAGGCCGATTGGTGCGATCAGTTCCAGGTGCTCCGACTTTTTTATCAACCGGCCCAGATATTGCGCCTGATCGACGTTTTTGGTGATCATGCGGCCTAGCTTTCTGGTTCCGTGCTCCTTCATCGTCATCCAGATTTTCAACGCCCTGAAGGATCTGCTCAGTTGTGGGCCGTATTCGGAAAACCAGTCAGGTCCGGCGGCGAGGCCACGTGTGGCCTGTTCAAGATATTCCGGAGTGAGTGCAAAGGTATCTCGGTGGGCTTTTTCATCGCGCACCAGTACGCAACCAGCTTCGAAGGGGATGTGCATCCATTTATGTAAATCGAGCGCGATTGAATCGGCCCGGTCTATGCCGGTGAGCAGCGGTTTAACCGTTTCGGACATTTGCGCGATGGCGCCGATCGCGCCATCTACATGGAACCATACATGGTATTGCCGGCACAGGTCAGCGATGGCGTTCAGGTCGTCTATCGCACCGGTATTGACAGTCCCGGACGTCGCGATGACGCAAATCGGGTGATAACCGGCTTCGATATCTTCATCGATGGTTTTTCTCAATTGCTCGATATCGATGGTGTAATCGTGGTTAACCCGGATTTTTCTGAAACAGTCGCTGCCGAGGCCCAGCATTTCGACCGCCTTCTGGTTGCAGCTATGTACTTCGCTGGAGGCATAGACGGTTAATTTTTTGCCGATCGACTGGATACCCAGTTTACGTACATCAAATCCGGCGATGGTATTACGCGCTATAGTCAGGCCAATCAGATTAGCCATCGACCCACCACTGACCAGCAGGCCACTGGCGTCTTTGGGAAGACCCATTATCGCCTTCATCCAGTCGATCACCTGGGCTTCGAGCAAGATGGCAGCATGGTTGCCGCCACCCATGTTGGGGTTCATGATCGAAGCGAGAAAATCGGCAAGCGCGCCGATCACGGTTCCATTGCCCATATACCATGACCAGAAACGTGGATGGATATTGCCCATCGGGTAGGGGAATACATTCTTTAGAAACTCTTCGTATACCTCGGAAACCTCGCTCGGTTCCCGGGGTACTTCGGTCGTAAACGATTTTTCTACCGCTTCCGGCATAGGCTGCCACACCGGTCGATCGCCGACCGTTTTCAGGTAGTCGATCGAATCGTTTACCATCTGGTGGGCCAGGGCTCGCATCTTTTCCCAATCTTGTGGGTCGAGGGTTTCCCGATCCTGGTTTTTATTCATGACAGTATGAGTTTTCCGTTAAGACATCGCCGACGAAGTAGCAGGCGGAGAGGTAAATGAGCACCATTTTCACACGCCAGGTGCTTAGGGGGTATAACTGCAAAACACTTTTTTTACATATTCGTCGTTTTGCCATTGGTAACCCATCCCGATGGGCACCAGAAAGGTATCGCCAGCCTTGAAGCTAAATACCACGCCGTCGGCGTTGGTGATCGAGCCGCTGCCTTCGAGGATATGCATCAATTCGCTACGCTCGATGGTAGTGGGCACGCGCTTCATCGGGCTGCAATCCCAGATGCCTGCGGCAAACTTTCCCGCTGGATCAGAGTACAAAACGCTCATCCCCATATCCGGAATATCACTTAGATACAGGGACGCATCGTGGTCGGTTACCTCGGGTAACTCGGCGGATAAATCTATCCTGATGGTACCGAGATCCTCAGCATTCTCAGGCGTGCTGCTGGACGGGTTATCGTGGATAAAATAGTATTTGCGTGCATATTCGGATTGCTTCCAGACACAGTCGGTACCTTTGGGAATAATAAATCTCTCGCCCGCTCTGAAGGTTTCAGTGTGCCCGGATTTATCCTCGATCGATATCGAGCCTTCGAGCACGATCATAAATTCATCTACCTCGTAGGGTTCGCGCTTTAACGCATGAGTAGTGCAATCCCAGACGCCGGACGTGATTCGTTCGCTTTCGGTTCCGAAGTACTGGTGTCCGCGTTGAACCGGGTCGCCCGATGCAATGATTTCCCTCGGAATTGGCTCCCAGGTTTGCAGTCCGGTTTCCGCATGTCCATAGGGGTCGAATTTGATCACGGTTTGATCGGCCATTATTTTTTCTCGAGCAAGGGTCAGTTGAAATATAACATAGTAGCCCTGTTGATCGAAATCGCGTTTCCTTCACTTATCGATGCGGGAAATTCAGCCTCGCGGTAATAATGATGGTGATCTCAGGCAGCCATGGCTTAACATGCACTTTAATAACACAATAACCTTCATGAATGAAATAAACCGATGTTAAATCCTGCCATTCTGTTTGCCCTCCTGAGCCTGGTTTTCGGGGGCCTGATCGAAGTTGTTTATAAGCGCTACAACGCGGTTGAGCGTTCGAGGGGCATGATGATTTGCGGGATCGGTATTGTCTGGACTGCCCTGCTGATTACCGACGTTGGTCTGCGGGGAGACGAATTCGTATTTAACCGTTTGAGCTGGTCGTTTGGACTGATCGCCGGTATCTGTGTAGCGGCTGCGAATATAATGCTGCTCGAAGCATTGCGGCACATGGAGGTCAGTCTCGGATCGACGATTTACCGCCTCAATACCATCGCGGTGGTAATTCTGTCGATTGTTTTCCTCGGTGAATCCCTGTCGCCGGTCAAGCTCGTCGGTGTAGCCTGCGGCGTGGTCGCGGTGCTTCTATTGTACCAGCACCAGAATACCGATGATCGTCACCCCATGCTCAATACCGCGCTGGTCATCGTCATCGTGGGAGCCTTACTTCGTGCCGTGTATAGCGTGGTTACCAAGGCTGGCTTGTCGGATGGTGCAGATGCAGACACGCTGATTCTGATTTCTTCGGGTTGCTGGGTTATATCCGGCTGGCTTTACGCGTTCCTGATCGAGCGCCGTTACGCGGTTACCCGGCAAAAAGTCGCTTATTCGCTACTGGGGGGGATTTTGGTTTACGCGATTGTCAAAACCCTGGTGAGCGCGTTGGCGCTCGGCGAGGCCAGTGTGGTCGTTACCATCGCCAACATGAGTTTTCTGATGGCGCTGCTGGTGGCGATTCTAATGAAAATGGAAGCGCTCAGTGGCAAAAAGATCGTTGCCATGGGTTTCGCGGTGGGCGCAATCATCCTCTTGACTCAGGCCTAGCCCGCATATTGCTATCTGGTCGACAACAGCGATTTAAAGGATTGCTGCTAAGTCGTACCACCTTAGTGATTGGTCTTTTTTTCCTATAATTCTACGCAAGGATTGCTGAGCTGACCGAGGCCATCTACTTCGATGCAGATCGTGTCGCCGTGTTTCATCCAGATGGGCGGCTTACGAAATGCACCGACACCACTTGGCGTGCCGGTGGCGATAACATCCCCCGGCAACAGGGTAAATGCTTCGCTTAGGTATTTGATCAGGAAAGGGATTTTGAAGATCAGTTCGCGCGTATTCGAATTCTGCATCACCTGGCCGTTTACCAGGGACTTGATCGACAGATTGTGCGGGTCCGGTATTTCATCTTTGGTGACCAGCCAGGGGCCTAACGGGCAGAAGGTATCAATGGATTTTCCGCGAATCCACTGGTCACCTTTATCGAACTGCAAATCGCGCGCGGTGACATCGTTGCAATTCATATAACCAGCGATATAGTCGAAGGCATCGACTTCAGGTACATTGCGTGCAGTCTTGCCAATCACGAAAGCCAGTTCAGCCTCGTAGTCCACTTTTTGTGTCACCTTATTACTCCAGCGGATTTCATCGCCCGGGCCGATAATCGAAGTTGGAAACTTGCAAAACGTGATAGCAATCTCGGGAACTTCCACGCCGATCTCTTTTACATGATCCATATAGTTCAACCCGATCGCGACTATCTTGGATGGATTGGTGATCGGCGACATGAGTTTGACCGAATCGAGGCTTTCGCCACCTGTAGCATTCGCGATGGCATCCTGAGCAGCAGCCATTCCAGAGTCACCGAGTTCGAGAAAATCACGCATATTGCCGGGCAACTCACCGCCCGAGGCCTGGTGCAAGTTGATCACCCGGTTATCAAGGATTGCACCTATCTGGGGCGCATTGTCTTTGGAAGCATAGGTGATGAGTTTCATAGCTCGCCTGGGTGACGCAGGGTTAGTAAAAGACAAAACAGGCGTTATCTTACCCGCATCAGTCAAACATTACAGTCGTTTATGGCTAAACTTCACCCACCGCTGCGGGTAGACGTATACTGTTCCAGTAACTGCAGGTAGGGCACATAAGCCTCCGCAAATTCCCACTCGTCCGCATTCCAGAAACGATCTTCCAGCACCTCTCCCATGAGAGAAAAATAGGTGATCAATGATCCGACAATTTCACGGTCGCGCGGTTCCAATCGAGCACCCAGGCGGGTTATTGACTGGGCAAGTAATCCATTTACTGACATCAGGTATTCCACGTTTGTACTGTCGCCGATGTTGGGATCAATAAACACCCGTTTCTTATCATCGTAGAAATCCCTGATAGCAGTTTTCACAACCCTGGTGGCGATGTCCTCATAGAAGGTATTCTCGAAACGAACTGCCGCGTCGGTAAACAGGCTCGCGACATGGGCGTAATCAGACAGCCCGCTTCGCCCAAGCCACTGCCGGTTAGTCACCACATAATATCGGTTCATACTTTCATTCTTGACGATCATCCTGGCTAAAAAATCGAGGGATTGTCTTACCCTGATATCCAGGATTCGGTCTTCTGTATACTCGATAACTCGAATCAGGTAACCGAGCGTTACCGCCAGGCGGTCGGTAAAAACCTTATCCATCACTCTGGGTTTGACGGCTGATTTTCTTTGCTCTTTATTGAGAGAGTAGTAGGAGTGGTCGGCTACCTGAAAGCTCAGGAAAGTGCCTGTGAGTGGGTGAAATAAGGTAGAAGAAAGATAGGCCAGGGTTTTATCCGCCGCTTTTTTAAGCCTGGGGGAGGGGCTTACCTGGTTTACCTGATACAGTAAAAGTACGGCACCTGCATTTAAATCGGCTAACTTTTCGAAGTGTGGCCTTTGCCAGCTGCGTGTTTCTGCATACCGGTAAAAACCTCCCTCCACCGGATCATATATGCGATCAATCGCCCGTTCGAGCGTTTTAATGGTCCAGTCTATGACCTGTTTCCGGTCAGGTGCGTCGGCATTTTCCAGCAGATACATAAATGTTCGTGGCAATATTGCCTTCTGCTCCATGCCTAATCCGTATTCGCTGGTATCGAAGTTCTCCAGTAATCCCTGTATGAAAGAGGCGGGCATGTCCTCCAGATCAGGCAGGGAAAGGCGTGTCGGGGGGGTGTAGCTGACGTGGTTCGCCTCCATTCCCAGGGCATATTTTCCGATTCCTGTTTTGGCGGCTACTTCTTTGATGACGGCGAGAAAATTATCACCGTACAGTGTTCCTGCATACTTGTAATAAAGAGACCCGTCAGGGTTGAGGAACACGGTGTAAGGTAAGCCTATAGCCCGGTATTTAACATAGGCGGCTTTGTTGATGTCGGCGTCTATAAATACGTTGACGAAATGCTGGTTCAGATAGTCTGCTACATCCTGCCGGACCAGCGTGTTATCGGCAAACTGGTGGCACCAGTAACACCAATCGGCGGAAAACAGGAGAAAGTAGGGTTTATTTCGATATTTGTTTCTGGTGATAACATTTTCTGAGTACTCCTGGAAATCGACCAGTGAATCGACATGCTCGTAGGCGAAAGCGGGGGGAACCAGGCTCGTCAGGCTAAGCACAAGTATTAATTTTCTAATGATGTTCATGCTGACTACTGGCTGCTACCAAGCAGTTTTTTGAGATAGGCCAGGATATCTTCAGTACTGGTTGCTGGCCGTATTCTGGTGTCCAGAAGTTGGCCTTCGGGATTCACTACCAGAACGTCGAGAGTGTGGTTGATCACATAACCTAATGGAGAATCGGGTTTCTCCTCCCTTTTGTAGGCTACACCATAGTCCTCGGTGATCTGATTGAGGGCCTCTAGGCAATCTGTAACCCCAATAATATTAGGATGAAAATAACCGGTGTATTTTCGTAATAGCTCCAGCGTGTCTCTATCGGGGTCGAGGCTGATGAACAGTGCTACCACCCTTTCCAGTTCCTGCGCCTCGAGCATCGAGAATACGTTGGATAAAACCGCCAGGGTGGTTGGACAAATATCCGGGCAAGATGTGTATCCGAAGAATAGTAATACTACTTTACCTCGGAATTGCTGGAGCGAGACCGGACCACCAAATGAGTGCAGGGTGAAATCCCCGCCGCGACCAATCGTTACTGCCTGATTTGACAGATCGTGGGCGACTACATTCGTTGCCAGTGCAGCCTGTACCAATAATGCTGCGATAAGATTAATAATCCAGTTCTTCCAGCACACGGGTCATGTCCTCTTCGATTTGGATAGCTACCTGCGTCAGTGACTCTGAATTAAACAGGGTGGCAAATGCGGTGGGTTTCAAAAAAGCGATATGAGCAGTGATTTCTTTGTTCTTTTGATAGACGACGAAGCGCACTGGCATAAAGACACCCGCTCGCAGGTCGGCGGAGATCAATTCACTACAGCTGTTCAGGTTACAAAATTCCACAATCTTGTAGCGTTTGAAACCAATGGTTACATCGATACCTGCTTCGAGCCGGTCATATATATTATCGATGTGATTTATTCGGGTAATGCGATAATTGCGTGCTTCGATCTCCGTGACCAGGTCGTCGAGCAGCCCGTCAAAGTCTTCTGTTTTATATTGTCTGTCAACGATATCCTGGTTTAGGTTCACTGGTTAATCCGTTACGAAATACGCTTACTCAGGCCGCTTAAGGGTCTTGATATAGTTGATCACATCCCAGCGCTCATTTTCGGAAAGGATGATACCCCAGGGTGGCATTTCATTACGACCATTGGTAATAAACCAGTACAGGTAGCCATCGGTGGCGGAATCGGTGTTATACCAGACCCAGAGTTGTCGAGGGAATGTAGTGATGCCGTGAGCTGCAGGTCCGTAGCCACCGCCATTAAGCCCGTGACAGGTCGTACAGTAGTTCTCAAACAGTTGCCTGCCACGCCCGAGCGATGCATTCGAAGCGTCGATCGGATTGGTTAAATCAGAAATATCGGGTGCGGCCGGACCGAGCATCGCCATGGCTTTATTTTCTTCCTCGGTATACGGAGCATTGATCATTGGCGGTCCCTTGTGGACCCGGAATTTATGCC
>JADFMY010000124.1:0-1363 GCA_022563685.1 Pseudomonadota bacterium
ACAGATTGCGGCAGTGATAATAGGGATGGACAAGCAGGGCAAACTCTATTGTACCGAATCCGTGTCCTGCCACGTCAAACCATTCGAAGGCGCCAACCTCGAACCCGCATCAATGGAGGTCAATAAAATCGATGTCGATCACCCATTTCGTCTCGCGCTGGACGAAAAACAGGCGCTGCCAAAGATATTCAAAATTGTTCGTGGAGCGGTAAAGCAAACCGATTGCAGCAGAGCCATACTGGTCGGGCACAACGCTCATTTCGACTTGAAGTTTCTCACTGCCGCCACGCTGCGAGCAGGCATCAAACGCAATCCATTTCATCCATTCAGCATTTTCGATACCGTCACGCTCGCAGGATTAGCTTATGGACAAACCGTGCTGGCAAGATCCGTCCAAGCCGCTGGCCTGGAGTGGAATTCCGATGAGGCGCACTCGGCCATTTACGATGCGGAAAAAACCGCAGAGTTATTTTGCAAGATTATTAACGATTCAACTTTTGTACAGCCACCGATGTAAATTTGATTTATACTCCCGGCAAATCAATTCAAGCGCCAACATTTTGCAAAAAGAAGACCTTTCCATAATCGTTGTCGACGACCTCCAGTTTAGCAGGGAAGTGGTTAAATCCGGATTAACCAAATCCGGCTTTACCGATATTCGTACTGCATCATCCGGCTACGAGGCACTCTATTTTTTAAACCAGCGCCTTGCCGACGTGGTGCTCGCTGATTTCTGGATGCCGGGTATGAACGGCCTGGAAGTAACCGACCTGATTCGCCGCTGGGACGAAAATAATGACCGTTATACCGGTATCGTGCTGCTCACCGCCGAAGACACAACATCCAGTATCGTGGTTGCATTTGATCGTGGTGTCGACGACTTTATATCCAAATCGGCAAATCAGTTTGAACTCGCGGCGCGCGTGTATGGTGCTGGCCGTACCGCCCGTCAGCAAAATGAGTTGCGCGAGCGAACACGTACACTCGGCAATCAGTTTATGCGTGTCAAGCAGTATAGCCTGCAGGATTCTGAAACCAACCTGCCGAACAGGGCACAGTTAGAGACGCATATCGAATCACTGATCAAACACTGCGTGAGCAGAGGCGGAGGAATCGGTCTTGGGTTAATCGAAGTGAATGCCGAAGACTCGCTACTGCGTTCCGGTACTTTAAAAACCATCTCAAATTCACTGCAACTGGCATTGCGCCCTATGGATATGGTATCTCGCTACAGTACAGATACATTCGCAGTTTCTATTCATTATCCGGATCCAGAGGTGTTTAACCCGAAGATGTTTCTGCGTTTGATTCAGAACGTCAAACGCCATACAAAACAAACTAGCGATCTTGGGCAACCGCTTCA
>JADFMY010000124.1:1373-7149 GCA_022563685.1 Pseudomonadota bacterium
GCCCATGGAGGAAGGACGTTTGGACGGGATGATCGCGAGGTTACCTTTGAAAAAGGGAGCAAGACACTGCAACGTATCGTATGATTTAGGAAATCGAAGACCGCATTTGCGGAAGAAAGCGCGCGGAAGAAGATGTGTGGACGAATCGTAAATCGAACCGAGCCCGGATACCTAAGGGAATACTTTGATGAGGCGGCAGTGGCCGACATCCTTGCTGCTGCCAGTGAGGCACTACAGGTCGTTGCGTGACGCGAAAAAAAGCCCTGTTATTACAACAGGGCTCCTGATACAGAACTACTCCGATTAACTGACTTTTTTCTCGATCGCAGATTTGACCATTTTTTTCAGTTCTCCAGAAGCATGCATTTCCAATGTAATGTCGCATCCACCGATCAGCTCGCCATCGACATAAACCTGGGGAAAGGTCGGCCAATCCGAGAAACTCGGCAGGTTTTGAAAAATCTCAGGATCGGATAGCACATTGATAAATGCGAATTCAACCTCCAGCGATTTCAACGCCTCTACGGTCCGGCTCGAAAAGCCACACTGGGGCAATTGCGGGGTCCCCTTCATGTAAATAAGCACGGGATGAGCATCAACCTGTTGTTTAATGCGTTCTAAAACGTCCATCGAAAATCCTCTGAATGAATAATTGACTAATTTACTTGGTTATTATGATACTCGGTTTTCTACTGGAAGAAAATCGGGTAGATCGATATTTTTCTCACTGATCGACATGCTGCTGTAGCCAGTACTCCAGTAACGCGCTGTGCCAGAGTTTACTACCATTTAATCGCGTGAAATGCTGCTCGGGTTCCTGTAATAATCGATCCAGGTAGGCACGATTGAAAATGCCTCGCTCACGACTACGCTGGCTGTTAAGTGTCTCCGCCATAAACTGATAAAACTCGCCTCGTACATATTTCAATGCCGGCATTGGAAAATAGCCTTTTGGCCGGTCGATCACCGCGTCAGGCACTCTGCCACGTGCAATTTCCTTAAGCACGCCTTTACCCTGATGCCTGAGTTTTAATTCTGGTGGGCAGGATGCCGCGAGTTCGACCAGGTGATGATCGAGGAATGGGACCCGGGCCTCCAGGCCCCAGGCCATGGTCATATTATCGATGCGTTTCACCGGATCTTCGACCATTAAGGTCGTTACATCAAAACGCAATACCGCGTCGATAAAGGTATCCGCCTGATCGGTATTCAGATTCTCTTCGATCAACGCGGTAGTATAATCGTCGGATCGGTACTTTGCTTCGACGCTCTCGCAATATTCGCTGTGGTCACGATCGACATAAAGGGGAGAGAAACGTTGTACAGGCGATCCCGCAGCCGCGAGCATTTTCTCATACCAGAAATAGCCCGCAAATACTTCGTCGGCTCCCTGACCACTTTGCACGACCTTAACGCTTTTAGATACCTGTTCAGACAGCAGAAAGAAAGCGACCGCATCCTGGCCTACCATCGGTTCTGCCATTGCACCCACCGTTTCGGGTAATCGAGTCAATACCTCGTCGTTAGGAATCAGATACCTGTGATGGTCGGTATCATACATTTGTGCGACCAGGTCGGAAAACTCGAATTCGTTGCCCTTTTCTTCCGGCTGATCTTCAAAGCCAATCGAGAATGTCCTGATTTTCCCCACGCCGGCTTCGGCCAGCAATCCAACCAGCAGGCTCGAATCAAGGCCACCGGAGAGCAATACCCCGACCGGCACATCGGCAATTTTCAGGCGCTTTCTAACCGACTCCACCAAAGCGTCGTGGATTGCCTCGTTCCACTCCTGTGGTGTCATTTCCTGTTGGGGACGTTTTGCCTGCAAGCTCCAGTATCTTGACTCGGTTAAAGTTCCATCTGCGCTTATGCGCAGGTAAAACGCCGGACGGCATTTTCGCACCCCTTGCAACAGGGTACGCGGTGCCGGGATAACCGCATGCAGGCTGAGGTGATGGTGTAAACCAATCGGGTCTATTTCAGTATTACACCGGCCGGTTGCGATCAAGGCCTGCGGGTTCGATGCGAAATAAAACCCCTGTGGAGTTTGTGCGTAATAAAGCGGTTTGATTCCGAGACGATCGCGCGCCAGAAATAGTTGCTTTTCCTGTTTGTCCCAGATCGCAAAAGCGAACATCCCATGCAATTTTTCAACAGCTTGATCACCCCAGCAGGCGTAAGCATTAAGAATCACTTCGGTATCGCTATGCGAGCGGAACTGATAGCCGTCCGCAATTAACTGTTCGCGCAACTCGGGGTAGTTATAAATGGTACCGTTAAAAACGATGGAATAGCGTTGAGTGACATCGTGCATTGGCTGATGCCCAAGCGGCGACAGGTCGATGATCGACAATCGGCGATGCCCGAGCATCACTGGGCCCTCGAACCATTCGCCCTGGTCGTCCGGTCCGCGTCTTGCCACTTTTGCTGACATAGCTTGCGCAAGATCAGGCTCAAACCCTTGCCCGTTAAAACTTAAGGCGCCATAAAGACCGCACATATAACCTCACTAAATATAGTATTATTCATAAATTTCAACGACTTATCAGAGATTCATTGCACCGATTTGAGAAAGCCCTTATACTCCGCCGCGTGCCAGAAGGATAGGGATACGATCCAGCTGAATGGACGTGTCACACCTCATATTCTAATCATTTAATTTCGGGAGTCACCAATGAATCCGCTTAAATCCATCACCGGGACTATCGTCACAGGTGTTGTTTTATCAGCACTGGTTATGCTGATCTATGCAGACGGCTCAACCAATCCGATCGAATGGGCCGTGTGGTTCCACGTACTCGCAGGCATTACCTGGGTCGGGCTACTGTATTATTTTAACTTTGTGCAGGTTCCAGCGGTCGCGACGGCGCTGTCTGAAGCCGATAGCGGCGGCCCGGGTGCGGCTGCGATCAACAAGTATATTGCGCCTAAGGCGCTGCTCTGGTTTCGCTGGACTGCCCTCGCTACCTGGTTATCGGGCGCCGCCATATTGATGAAAATGGGCATTCTGCACAGTGCATTCATGCTGCAACCGGGGGCTGCCACAATCGGCGTCGGCGCCTGGTTGGGCACCATCATGCTGTTCAACGTATGGGTGCTGATCTGGCCGAACCAGAAAAAAATTCTCGGTCTTGACGGTAAAACGCACGAAGCCGATGACGCAGATGAACACCGCCACAACGGCCCAATCCTGTAATGCGACCGAACGGATAAAATGCGTGCCCGCGCCCGGCCAAGCGAAAATCCATTCGACCACGGCCGAGGCAGCGAACAGCGCGAGCAGAATATCGCCTGCGTCCTTGACGGTGAGCGCCAGAACTTGGCGGGCTACGAAAACACGAAGGACCTCTCTTTGCGAAAGACCGAGCCGCACCAGCCCTTCGCTATAGGGTTCGGCGCGGGCAATTTCGAGCGCGCTGGAGACAGACCGAGCGACAACGCCCGCACCCGCCAGCCCGACGACAAAAAGAAGCGGCATCATGGCTTGCAACGCCGGCAGCACGGCACCGTGGGCAAGAGCAGGAAAAAGGACGGGGCCGAGGGGGAGCGCTTCTTGCGTGCCCGGACCGACGACGACCACGAGCAGCAAAGCGACGCAGAAGATAGGCACCGAACAGGCAAGTTGCATGGCCGGCCCGGCGGCCCATTGCGTCGCCTTGCCGGCAAGCGCCGCGCCCAGCACGCCGCCTACGGTAATGGCCACGAACAGGCTGACCAGAAGCAATTCGAGACTGGCGAGAAGAGCCGGCGCAGCCGCCGCCAGGGACGGCACGCCAAGGACCGTGCTGAGGCCGAACTCCAGGCCCGGCACACCAGATAACGCCAAGCGAACAGCACCGAAATAGCCCGCCCAATCATTATCCGCGCCGGACATGCCAAGGGCGGCGACCGCTGCCGCAAACAAAGCGACCCCGGCAAGGCTTGCGCACCAAAGCGCGGCGCGCAGCACTGCGTACCGCAACATGCTCTCCCGTTTCTCCCCAAGCTTAGCGCCCGGGAACAGCCGGCCCGAACCGCGCAATGGCGCCAAATCGCCGCCGAATTGGCGTGATACTAGCCCACTCTCATTTTCTTGACAGGCATCGGGATCGCAACACGCCCGCGATGCCGCGCCGCCGCAAGGACATAACCAGAACGTGCCGTCCTAAGATCGGGTCAATAAAACGACATCCCTATAAAAGCCCGAGGGCTTTGAAGCTAGCGTACCCGCCCTTCCCGATCACCAAGTGGTCGTGCAGTTCGATCTTCAACGCCTTGGCGGCCAAAGCGATTTCGCGCGTCATGGCGATGTCGGCGCGCGAAGGCGTAGGGTCTCCGCTGGGATGATTGTGAACAAGGATCAACGCCGAGGCACCAAGCTCCAACGCCCGCTTCACCACTTCGCGCGGATAGACGGGCGTATGATCCACCGTTCCTTGTTGATGCACCTCATCGGCAAGAACAATATTCTTGCGGTCGAGAAAAATGATGCGGATCTCCTCGGTCTGCGCGCGCGCCATCGTAGCGGTGCAATAATCGAGCAACGCTTCCCACGACGACAGTACCGGACGGTTGACCATGCGTCCGCGAGCAAGGCGGATCGCGGCAGCGTCCACCGTTTTCAGCGCCGCAACAATGGCCTCGCCAACACCGTTTACTTCTTTCAATCTTTCGGCTGGGGCGGCGATAACATCCGCAAAGCTGCCGAATTTTTGAATCAGTTCCTTGGCCAGCGGTTTAACGTCGCGCCGCGGGATGGGTGCGAAAAGCACCAGCTCCAGCATTTCGTAATCGGCAAGCGCATCGGTGCCGGCCGTTAGAAAACGCCGGCGTAGGCGATGGCGGTGCTCGAGGTGATGCGGATGGGCGCCGAACTTGGCGCCAGACTTAGCACCGGGCTTAGCACTGGGCGCCGCGACGGGTGCCGCGACGGGTTCGGCACCGTAACGCGCGACACTCGCTACTCCTGCGTCCGATAGGCCGGAATCAAGCGTAGGGCGGGTAGTGCCACCCTTTGGCCGAGAGTGTGAAGATTTCGAACCCATCCTGTGTCACGCCGATGCTGTGTTCAAATTGCGCAGAAAGCGAACGGTCGCGGGTGACCGCAGTCCAGCCATCATTAAGAATTTTCACGCCGTAGCCGCCCAAATTGATCATCGGCTCGATCGTGAAGAACATCCCCGGATTCAAAGCAATGCCCTGACCAGGGCGGCCATAATGCACGATATTCGGAAGGGCGTGAAAAATGCGTCCCAGACCATGGCCGCAGAAATCTCGCACAATCGAGCAACGTTCCTGGTCCTCGGCGTAACATTGAATGGCATAGCCGATGTCGCCGGTGGTGGCGCCCGGCTTGACCGTGCTAAGGCCGCGCATCAACGATTCATAGGTCACTTCGACCAGTCGCTGCGCTTTGCGTTTCACTTCGCCGATGTAGAACATGCGGCTGGTATCGCCATGCCAGCCATCGACGATCACGGTCACGTCGATGTTCAGGATTTCGCCTTCCTTCAACGGGCGATCGCTCGGCATACCGTGACAAACAACGTGGTTGACCGAGGTGCAGAGCGTGTAGCGATAGCCGCGATAACCCAGACAGGCGGGAAGCGCACCGTGATCGACAACAAAGTCGAATGCGAGCCTGTCGAGTTCTGCGGTCGTTACCCCCGGCTTCACCTCGGGCACAAGCATGTCGAGCAAATCGGCGGCCAGACGGCCGGCCTTGCGCATGCCCTCGAAATCTTCGGGCGCGTGCGTTGTAACGGTAAATGCCGCCTGGCGCGCGATCTCGATCGCG
>JADFMY010000030.1 GCA_022563685.1 Pseudomonadota bacterium
TTACAAAATTGTAAGAAAATATACAACCTACAATAAACAGACCTAGTGCTGGAATTGAAATACTTCTACTAACATTGATTTCATTTTCTTTTAGTGCTGGTTTGATAAATCCTACTAACTCTCTGATAATAAATGGCATTCCAACTACAACACCTACAAGTGCTGCAATGTATATTTGAGCAAAGAAAGCTTGGCCGGGGGCTGTTTGAATTAATTGAACATCTTCTGGAACAAGATTGTGTTTCATATGATTAGTAATTTGTGCTGCAATGTTATCTAATGGTTCAGGTGTGGGATAGTATAATGTAATTTGTCCTACTTGAATTGGTTCTGCATGAAAAAATAGAATAACTGCAGTAATGATACCGATAACTAGTACAATTCTAAGTAATCTTTTTCTTAATTCTTCGAGGTGTCGATTAACTCCATCTAGCTCTGACATCTAATATCTTTGTGTTTTAAGCTATATCAATTATGTGGGAATTGGTAATAGTTTTGCTTCTGGCAGTCCTGATTCTTTGAGTTGTTCAGTTGTCAAATCCTCAAACTCTAAAGAAATTACGGCCTTTGTATTGAATTTTGATTCCATCTCTTTTGCCAGGTCTCCGATGTCTTTGCTGGAATAGATTTCTTTTGAGCCTTTAAGAAAAATCCTATCTCCTTTTTCAATCTGTTTACCATTATATTTTTCTTGAAGGAAACTGGTGATTTTTGGGATTTCTTCTTTTTCAATATTATTGTAATAGAAACAGATTCCTTTTACTGATTCATAGTCATATGCAGTACCGTGTTTAAACATGAAAACACCAATAAAAATTGCCTTCTCTTCTGGTTCTCTAATACATTTAATTTCCCAGTTTAGTAATTTACTTTCATCATACGCAAAACCATCCATCTCATCTGATGTAATTTTCCAATATCTAGATCTTGCCATTATATAATATGATAAAATATTCTGTTATAAATTCCAATATCTATTTGCATAGTAGAATACGGTGATCTTCTTTTATATGAAATCACAGTAATTCAATTATGGGCGATAGGATAACTATTGTGTTGGATTCACAAAATGTTGAAAAACTTCGAAACATTCAAGCAAAGATGATCAGAACTTCTCCAAAATCCATCAGCTTTTCACACGTTCTAAATCTAGTGGTATCTGAGGGACTCAAAAAATTCAAAGCATAATACAATCATAATTTTTTTCTAAGACTACCTCTATTTTTAATTATGATCTGACGTATCTTTCTAAATTTGTTTAAATGCACAAAATTATTCGGAAGATAAATTAATCTCGATTTAAAATTGAAATTCATTAATGGCGATTTTTACTGTTCACGTAATCATTGAAAATAAACCTGGTATCAGTGATCCTGAAGGGGACACTATTTTGAATGATCTAGTTCTAAAAGGAACCCACAAAACAGTTTCTAATATCAAGACTGCAAAGATGTTAAAATTCACAATCAAAGAAAAAGATAAGAAAACTGCTAAATCAAAAGTACAAGAGATTTGCGATGAACTGCGAATATACAATCCTATGGTGAGCAAAGTGACAATAGATATTTTTGATTCTTAGAGTTTTTAGATTAGATTCCAATTAAATATCGCTTAGTGTAAATATAATTGTGAAAGTTGGGGTTGTAGTTTTTCCTGGTAGTAACTGTGATCGTGACATGTATCACGTACTAACTGATGTCTTTAATCTTGATGCCCAATATTGTTGGCATGAGACGAGTCTTCCAAAAAATATTGATGCAGTGATTCTTCCCGGTGGCTTCTCTTATGGAGATCGACTCAGAGCCGGAGTAATAGCAGCTCATAGTCCAATCATTAAAGATGTTCAAAAGATGGCAGAAAAAGGTATTCCAATTTTAGGTGTATGTAATGGATTTCAAATACTTGTAGAATCAGGATTACTTCCTGGGGTTTTACTCAAAAATGAATCTCTGAATTTTATGTGTGAGTGGACAAATTTGATTGTTGAAAATAATAAAACTCCATTTACAAATCAATTCAAATTACATGAGAAAATCCCAATACCTATTGCAAATGGAGAGGGGCGATATTATGTTGATAATGATACTCTAAAAAAATTAAAGAGAAAAAATCAAATTGTATTTGAAAGAAGACACCGAGAATGACCAGTATGCGGGTGCCTGGATGCCAGATGCATCTGCTCGAATCCGGTGCAGACATTCGCACCGTGCAAGAGCAACTCGGCCATCACGATGTGAAGACCACGGAAATTTATACCCACGTACTGAAGCGCGGTGCCAGGGGCGTGCGAAGTCCGTTGAGTGATTTGTGAAAAAATTATCCTGATCGAGTGTGGCGAGCGATATATAATGCCCGTTTTTTCAGGCAGAGACCCGTATGTCCGATAAACCGATCATCGTAGAAGTTGGCTCAGAAAGCCCCGACAGTTGTGTCATCTGGCTGCATGGCCTGGGCGCCGACGGCCATGACTTTGAGCCGATCGTAACGGAGCTGAAACTGGATATTGGGCTCAATACCCGGTTTGTTTTTCCACACGCACCGATGATACCCGTTACGATTAATCAGGGCTTCGTGATGCGAGCCTGGTTCGATATTCGTGCAGCCAGCATCGACGCCGAGCAGGATAAAAAGGGGATTCGTGAGTCGGCCGAGCGGGTGAATCAAATGATCGAAGAACAGATGCAAGCCGGCATCAAGACAGAGCGCATTGTGCTGGCCGGTTTTTCGCAGGGCGGCGCGATCAGTTTACAGGCTGCACTGCGCTATCCGGAACCCCTGGCCGGAATCATGGCGCTTTCGACCTACTTGCCGCTGGAAGAAACACTCGCCAGGGAGAAAAACAAAGCCAATAGCGCGATTCCTATTTTTCTCGCACACGGCTCAGCCGATCCGGTAATCGCGATTGACCTGGGCCGGCAGTCGCGCACGCTTCTTGAAAAGCAGGGCTACAAGCCCGAATGGCATGAATATAATGGCATGCAGCACAGTGTCTCGGAAAAAGAAATTTTCGATATCGCCGAGTGGCTGGAACAGATTCTTTTGTAATAACCAGTATCTTTTTAATAGATTCCGGCTCTTGGCCTTTGACGAACTCGTTTCTCCTCCCCCTGTCAGCATACCTCATTAGAGGCTGATCCTTTATATGACGAGGTTGCTTTAATTCTGCTGTCCCAGTCAGTAGCTGCTATCGTACGACACTCAAATCCCGGAGACTTCTCTATGCCACACTGTATTATCGAATACTCCCACGATGTTGCTGATCAAGTTTCGATCGATGACTTAATCGCCGCTACGCACCAGGGCGCGATGAGTTCCGGGCTGTTCGAAGAGTACGATATCAAGACGCGCGCAATCGCTTACCGGCAACATCGCACCGGCCAGACGCAGGATTCGTTCGTGCATGTGACGGTGCGCCTGCTTTACGGGCGGGATGAGCAACAAAAAAGTCTGTTGAGCGATAACCTGCTCGCCGCCATCGAACCTTTATTGCCCAACGTGGCCAGTGTCGGCGTTGAAATCTGCGACATGCACCGCGAAAGTTATCGCAAGCGCGTATTGTCGTAGGGCGATAACCATCGACATTGCGCCGAACGGACCTCCCTAACGGTTATACTGCGCGAAATCTTCCCCCAGCACCGATTCGAGCACAGCTAACAGGCTATCCGCATCAGCGCGGTCAAAGCACATCGGCGGTTTGATCTTCAGCACGTTATGCAGTGGGCCGTCGGTGCCGATCAGGACACTACTTTGTTTCATGCGTTCGGCGATGTAACTCGCCTGTGCCGCCGCAGGTGCGAGTGAATCGCGATCTTTCACCAGTTCGATTCCGATGAATAATCCCAGTCCGCGCACGTCGCCGATGATCTCGAATTCTTGCTTAAGTGCCCGAAGGCCTTCGAGCAGATAACCGCCGATCTTGTCCGCGTTAGCCTGAAGCTGCTCGTTTTCGATCACATCGAGTACCGCGTTACCGATTGCGCAGGACACCGGGTTACCACCGAAAGTATTAAAGTACTCCATGCCATTGTTGAACGCGTCGGCAATTTCTCGTGTGGTAATCACCGCCCCAAGTGGGTGCCCATTGCCAATGGGTTTGCCGAGCGTGACGATATCAGGGACTACCTGCTGGGTTTCAAATCCCCAGAAATGGGTGCCGACGCGGCCGAACCCAACCTGTACTTCATCGGCAATACACAGCGCCCCCGCAGCGCGCGCATGCGCATAGGCCGCCTGCAGATAACCTTCGGGTAATACCACCTGCCCACCACACCCGAGCAGCGATTCGCACATGAAAGCCGCAGCGCCCCCTTGAGCCTGCGCGGCCTGCAATTCATCCTTGAGCTTTTTTGCATATCTTGCTGCGGCCTCAGTTTCGTTCGCCCTGAATTCGCCCCGGTAGGTATCTGGCATGCTAGCCCTGTGTACGTGCCTGGGTTTCCCCGTGCCGCCTTTACCGTCGTGTTTATAAGGGCTGATTTCTATCAGGGAGCTCAGGTTACCGTGGTAGGCGTGATCCAGAATCACGATATCCCGGCGTTGCGTGTAGTGCCTCGCGAGCCTGAGAGCCAGATCGTTGGCCTCGCTACCACTGTTGGTAAAAAAGCAAACCGACAGTTGCTGCGGAAATTTGGCCAGCAATTTTTCGCTATAGTGCGTCATGATCGAATAGAGATAACGCGAGTTGGTATTCAATAGCGCAGCCTGGGCATTGCCGGCAGCAACCACTTTGGGGTGGCAATGGCCGACATGTGGGACATTATTGACTGCATCGAGATAAGGACGACCGGTAGCATCGAATAGATACTGCCCACTGCCGCGCAACA
Source organism: Pseudomonadota bacterium (assembly GCA_022563685.1). Classification (GTDB taxonomy): domain Bacteria; phylum Pseudomonadota; class Gammaproteobacteria. Next base: position 4,824 of record JADFMY010000030.1, read on the forward strand.
GGTGTATCGGTTCACGATAAGACAAACTCAGGGAAGGGTTAATCGAGGCCTGCCGCTCCCGGTAGATTTGATCGGCCTGCGCTTTAGGTATTTCTAGCTTAACTCTTGGAATACCCAGGATCAGGTTCGGATCCGGACACAGGCTGCACCAGACATTCCGGTAGTCAGCCGAGCCGACACCGACAAAGGTGTCGGTTTCTCCGAGCAGATCGGTAATGATTTCAAAGTGCAGGTGCGGTGGCCAGTTTCCATTTTCGTTGATAGTACCCATGCGCCCGATGAGCTGCCCGGCATTTACCGTGTCACCAATAGCAATAGATCCGAGGGAGTCCGGGGACAGGTGGCCATAGAGGGTATGAAACACCAACGCGGACCGGTCGTTTTGTTGAATCTGGTGTTGCAGGATCACCGTGCCGCCGTAGTCGAAAGCCTGGTCATGGTTCGCGATCGAAAATACTGTAGCAGGCAGTGGCGCGTAAACTGCGGATGCTGCCGGCATGAATATGTCGATACCGAGGTGCAACCTGCGCGGGTGCCCATCCACGTCGACATAAGCGTCGCCTCCATAAACCAGTCGGTATTCGTCGTAGCGTCCAATCGCAACCCGGCAGTCGATGTCTTCCATCGCGCGGTCTATTTTCCTGGTCAGTGCCGCGCTATCGCTGGCGTCTTTGGGGGCGGTAAACAAAGAACTCGATACACCCGTATCGAGCACCAGGAGTGGATCCTTGCGTAAATTCGGATCGACGATTGGCGCAAACTCGTTCTGATGATTGGACAGCCAGAGCGTCACCGCCATACAGTTCGGAACCGGTTCTAGCCCACAGGCATCTCGAAAAACGAAATGGGCAAAATCGTGGGGAACGTCTTTCAGTTTTTGCAACAACGCCCAGGCGGGTGCCTCACTGATGCTGAGGTATTCGTTGTCCGGTTCGAGCGAACGCTGGTAGGCGCAGATGCACACGCTCATGCAAAGCCGCATGCCTATCAGGTCGAACAGTACGCCGATTTCAGGCTCGGTTAACGGCAGATGGGCGTGGTATCCTTTGACGATTGTCGCGGCGCAAGCGAGAGGGTGTTGTTTGCCGAGCATTGCGTAAGCTGCTGCGATAGCCGGCTCGGCTACTGTCCATGAGTACACCATGTCACCGAAATCGATAATGGCGCTAATTTCCTGGTCCCACGCCGAATCGCCGCTCACCAGCAGGTTATTGTCGTTCGCATCGTTGTGAATCGCGCTTTGCCTGAGATCATCGCTGATCGGTAACACCTGCCGGCGGAAATGTGACTCGAAGTGCTCGACCAAAGCGCGTTTTCCAGAGCTCGCAAGCAAGGGCTTAAAACGTTGCAAGGTTTCCAGCGCATCGGTCATTCTCCACAACAACGGCCGCTGGAGCGCCTCGTGCTTAAAGTCCTGCAGCGACCTGTCCATCAGCGCGAGTTTTTTACCCAGGTCATAAAGCAGCTCGGGAGTGTGCGGGTGCACACTCGATAACAACCGCCCTTCGCTATAGGGCAAAACCCGGCAATAATGTGTTTCTCCCGCCTCGCTGGTAACGCTTTCTATCGGCTTGCCGTTTATCGATTCGATGCTCATCACCGGCTTTTGCCACAGCCCGGAGCGAGCCAGGATTTGCAACACCTGGTGCTGGCACTCGAGCATGCTGTACTGCTCTTGCCGATTGGCAATTTTGAATACGAATTTGCCGCGCTCCGTACTCACCAGGAAATTCAGGTCGCGTTCGCCATCCAGAGCTTGCAAGGAGCCATCCAGGTCGAATAATCGCCGGGCGAGATCGCCGGCCTGGGTGATGCTAAAGGCGGGTAAAACACAGGAATCGGTCATGAAATACTGGATGCAACAAGGAAAAACCCATCTTACTAAAGATGGTATGTCAGCGGCTATCGCCAGCCACCTAAAACTGGCAGAATTGCGCTATCGGCCGTATCTCGGCTTCCAGTAAAATAAATACCTGTTCGCAGTATAAAACTATGTCGTTGTTCAACAACAAGGGGTCGTGTTTACTGAATCGCCGGTCGGGACTCTCTTATAGGGTCGAAGAAAAAACTAGGAGCAATCTATGTCACTACGCCTGGGTATAGACACCGGCGGTACCTTCACCGATGCGGTGCTGGTGGATGATGCCAAAAAAATCGTCGCGGCGGTAAAAAGTCTGACCACACGGTTCGATTTGTCCGATGGTATAGGCGAAGCGATCGCGGGCCTGCCGTCGGGCTTGCTCGACCGGGTGATCATGGTTTCGCTCTCCACCACGCTGACCACCAACTCCCTGGTAGAAGACCTGGGCGCCCCGGTGTGTGTGTTATTGCCGGGCTACAACGAATCCCAGGTAAAGCAAAGTGGATTGCTCGAAATACTGCCTGCACAACTGGTGATCCGGCTCGAAGGCGGGTTTGACGCGGTAGGTAAGGAACATCAGGCGTTGGATGAGGATGGCGCGCGTAAAGCGATTTTAAAGCTGCAGGACCAGGTATCAGCCTTTGCTATTTCAAGCATGTTTGGCACGCGCAATACGAGCCACGAAAACCGTTTAAAGGCACTGGTGACCGAATTGACCGGCATGCCGGTGATCTGTGGCTACGAACTGGCGTCGAGCCTCGGTGCGCCGCGACGCGCATTGACCGCCGCGCTCAATGCACGCATGGTGCCACCGGTCACGGAGCTGATCGCGTCGGTGATGAAAATTCTCGAAAGACATGCTATCGAAGCACCCTTAATGATCGTGAAGGGCGATGGTTCGCTCGCCAGCGTGGACAATGCGATCGAAAAACCCATCGGCACGGTATTATCTGGTCCGGCTGCGAGCGTGATCGGTGCCTGTGAATTGAGCGGGTTAAAAAATGCAATCGTTGCGGACATGGGCGGTACCACCACCGACATCGCGATTGTGCGCGATGGCCAACCCGAACTTTGCGTCGACGGAGCCAGAATCGGTAACTGGCACCCGATGGTCGAAGCCGTACGCGTTCATTCTATCGGTTTTGGAGGCGATAGCGAAGTGCGCTTCGGTGGCCATAAGGGATTGTCGATTGGGCCTCGGCGGGTAGTACCGACCAGTTTGCTTGCGCACCTGCACCCGGAGATTATTCCAAAGCTGGAGGCCCAGTTAAACGGCATGGTGAGTGCACGCAGTAACCGCTTCGTGCTGCGCCTGGAAAATAACCAGGTCTTGCTCAATCAGCTTAACCGAGTTGAACGGAAAGCCTGGGATGCCCTGTCCGATAGTCCTATAGAACTCGATGCCATCGTGCTCGAAAATCGTGAATACGCGCGTGCATTGGCGCGCCTGAAACGGCTCGGTCTTGCCATCTATAGCGGGTTTACCCCAACCGATGCCGTGCATGTGCTCGGCATCAATTCACACTGGAATAGCGAGGCAGCCGAATTGTCGGCGCGCTTATGGATGCGTCAAATGCGCTATCTCTATGGTTTCGGCAGTTGGGATGCAGACGATGTTGAGCAGGCATGTAGCCAGGTTTACACACTGGTTAAATCGACTATTAGTCGATTATTGATCGAAGTAGGACTGAACGAGACTGATCTCGCCAGTAGTACCCGAACCAGCGGGGTCACCGAGCTACTCACCCGGATGATACTGGATACCGGGCATAAAAGTCGGACGAAACCGCTATTTAAGCTCAATTTTGCCAGCGACTACCCGATCGTCGCGGTGGGCGCACCGGCGGCCAGCTATTACCGTGATGTTGCCGAAGCAATGCATATCGGGCTGCATTTACCCGACCATGCCGATGTGGCGAATGCCTATGGCGCGGTCATGGGCAGTGTGGTACAGCGCGTTCGGGTCACCGTAACACAACCGCAATTCGGCACCTTTTGTCTGTTCAAGCATGACGAACCGCAAACCTTCGCGACCCTTGAAGAGGCGAGAAAATGTGCCGAGGATATGGCTACCGATGAAGCTCGGCAAAAAGCCATCGATGCCGGCGCGAAAAGCCCGAAAGTCTCGCTGAGCTACGAAGATACGCACGTAAAAAATGAAATCGACGGTGAACTGTTCCTCGAATCAGTAGTCATCGCTACCGCGATCGGTCCCGCATGCGACTGGAGTGCTGATAAGCCGTGACAAATCCTGCTATTCTGGAGCAGCTACTCAAACCCCACGGGCTGCATCTGCGGGGCGTTTTGGAGCTGACGCAAGGCGAGATTTCGGCCTGTGAATTCAACGCTGGCAGAGATCAAAATTTTACCTCGATAGCACTGGTCGGAAATATTGGCTCGTCGTTTTGGCCGGTATTCAGCCAGTCGCCCGAATATCACGATGCGCAACCCGACCCACTCGATCGCTGGAGCAAGCGCGTCGCGCAATCGGTAGCCGAAAAAATTAAAGCCCTGGCGATTTATCCCTTTGAAGGGCCGCCCTACTACCCGTTTCAACAGTGGGCAAATCGCGCCGAAACGCTGCACCAGTCGCCGCTGGGCCTGATGATTCACCCCGAGTATGGCCTCTGGCATGCTTATCGATTTGGACTGTTGATACCGCAGGCGTCGCCGGTACACTCGCCAGGCTTACCACTCGAATCACCTTGCCTGAAATGTCAGACGCAACCCTGCCTGCACCACTGTCCGGTCGATGCATTTAGCACGAATGGGTACGACGTGGATAAATGTGTCTCGTATTTAAAGCAAACCGCCGAAGCTATTTGCCATCAGCAAGGTTGCCAGGCGCGTAATGCCTGTCCGATCGGTGTCGCTTACCGCTACGAGACAGCCCAGCACCTGTTTCATTTGCGCGCGTTTCTGGAGGCGAGACCAGGAGGGTAAAATCTCCTCAACCCTGAGCCTGCACCACTGTCATCGCTATCAAATAATACACATCCTCGACCGAACAGCCGCGCGACAGATCGTTGGCCGGTTTATTCAATCCCTGCATGATCGGGCCAATCGCGGTTGCTCCGCCAAAACGCTGCGCAATCTTGTATCCGATATTGGCAGCGTTGAGGTCGGGAAAAATCAAAACATTGGCGTTTCCACGGGTTTGAGATTGGGGTATTTTCCGTGCCGCCACCGAAGGTACGACGGCCGCGTCGAGCTGGATATCACCATCGATTGCAAGTTCTGGTGCCTGCGCTCGCACCATTTCGGTTGCCTCGCGCACCTTGTCGACGAAAGCGTGTTTCGCGCTGCCATCGGTCGAAAACGACAACATTGCGACGCGGGGTTCGCCATCGATCAATTGTCGAGCGCTATGCGCTGAGGCAAGCGCGATTTCGGCCAGCTGTTCGGCACTTGGATCGATCACCAGCGCGCACTCAGAAAAAATCATCGCCTGCCTGGGCTCATGATATTCGGCTTCAAATATCATTAACATAAAACTCGATACTGTACTAAAACCCGGGGCTGCTCCAATAACTTGCAATGCCGTACGCACTCGATCACCAGTGGTATAGCGTGCGCCGGCTATCGAACCCTCGACCTCACCTGCCCGCAGCATCAAATCGGCAAAATACAATGGATCCTGCGCAAGCTGTTCAGCTTGCTCCCGTGTCATGCCTTTATTCTCACGTAGCCGAAACAGGGTATCCGCGTAGGTGGGTGACTTTTCGGATCCGGCCGGATCTTCGATATGGATTTTAACCAGCGACAGGTCGGCGTCCACGGCCTGTCGCTCGATCGATTCCCGGGAACCGATCAAAACGCAGTCTGCGATTCCATCCCTGCTCGCACGAACTGCCGCTTCAATGACGCGAATATCATCCCCTTCAGCCAATACGATGGATTTAGGGTTGGATTGTGCTTTTTTAATGATATATGTCAATATTTCCATAGTGCTTTTATCACAAATTTAGTGCAGACTACGGCGTTGCGAAAATTAGGGCAAGACCCAGGCTTCGGAATCGAAATGGGCCAGGCTACATTTTGGGATATATGGATATATAAAGCGAATAGTTATTAGCTAAGCCCCGTCTTTCGCAAATTTTCCGTCAATTCAATATCGAGTTAAACGAACAATGAAAATTGGTGTACTGAAAGAAATTCATGAGGGTGAGAAACGCGTCTCGTCCACCCCGGAAGTCGTCGAAAAGCTGATCAAGCTTGGATTCGAAGTGATCGTCGAATCTGGAGCCGGTGCCGGGGCTAATTTTTCAGACCAGGCTTACGAGCGCGCAGGCGCAGAAATTGGCAAAAATGCTGAGGCTACCTGGTCGGCTTCTGACCTGGCGATCAAGGTGCGCCCACCCGAGCAGAACTCCCAGCTCGAGAAACACGAAATAGACCTGATGCCAAAAGGCAGCCAGTTGATCAGCTTCCTGTGGCCGGCACAAAACGAGAAAATGCTCAAGCAACTGGCGAAACGTAAAGCGACCGCGCTCTCGATGGATAGTATTCCGCGCATTTCGCGCGCTCAAAAGCTCGATGCGCTGAGTTCGATGGCGAATATCGCAGGCTACCGCTCGGTAATCGAGGCGTCCAGTCAATTCGGCCGGTTCTTCTCCGGGCAAATCACCGCTGCTGGCAAGGTTGCCCCGGCCAAGGTGATGGTAATCGGCGCCGGTGTTGCGGGGCTCGCGGCTATCGGTACGGCCAAGTCGCTCGGGGCAATCGTGCGTGCGTTCGATACGCGCCTGGAAGTAAAAGACCAGATCGAAAGCCTGGACGCGGAATTTCTCGAACTCGATTTCGAAGAAGATGGTAGTGGTGAAGGCGGATACGCCAAGGTGATGAGTAAGGAATTCATCGAGGCGGAAATGGCGCTGTTCGCCGAGCAGGCAAAAGAAGTCGACATCATCATTACTACCGCGTTGATTCCCGGCAAGCCAGCGCCAAAATTAATTACCAAAGCGATGGTAGAGAGCATGCGCGATGGTAGCGTGATCGTCGATCTGGCCGCCGAGCAGGGCGGAAATTGCGAATTGACCGTGCCCGGCAAGGTGGTGACTGAACACGGTGTCATCATTGTCGGTTATACCGATTTCCCGAGTCGTCTCGCGGCCCAGTCGAGCCAGTTGTACGCGACCAATATTTACAACTTGATCGACGAAATGTGCCCCGAAAAAGACGGTAATATCGTCATCGATATGGAAAACGTCGTGGTGCGCGGGGCAACCGTGGTAAATAGCGGTGAAATCACCTGGCCACCGCCACCGATTCCGGTATCGGCCGAGATTAAAAAACCCGCTGTGAGTGCCGATCCAAAACCCGAGAAAACAGTAACGCCACCTTCCATGCTCGCCAGGGTGGTGAAAAGCGCCGGCCTCCCGATGCTGATCGGAGGACTGGCATTGTTTGGCCTCGGGCTTGTCGCACCGCCCTCTTTCATGGCGCATTTCACCGTGTTTGTACTGTCCTGCTTCATCGGTTACATGGTCATCTGGAATGTTTCGGCAACCTTGCATACACCTCTTATGAGTGTCACCAACGCGATCAGCAGTATCATCGTACTCGGTGCGCTAACGCAGATATCGTCCGATAATCCGACCATTATGTATCTGTCGGTGTTTGCAATATTCATCACCTGTATCAATATTATGGGTGGTTTTTCGGTCACGCAGCGCATGCTGAACATGTTCAAAGGGTAGGAAAATAAAGTGCCAGAGAGTCTTATAACTGTAGCGTACCTGGGAGCTGCAATCCTGTTTATCCTCGCACTCGGAGGATTGAAAAATAACGAATCTGCACGTCGTGGGAACCTGTACGGCATGATCGGCATGATCATTGCCGTGCTGATCACGATCGCTGCATTCGTCACCAACAATCTTGAGATCCTGATCCTGGTGATGGTGTTAGGCGGCACGGTTGGCTTCATATTATCGCGCCGCGTGCAAATGACCCAGATGCCGGAACTGGTGGCGATATTGCATAGCCTGGTAGGTCTTGCCGCGGTACTGATCGGATTCGCCAATTTTATGGATCCGGGTGTCGAATATATCGGCGTGGAAAAAACCATCCACAACATTGAAATTTACATCGGCATTTTAATAGGCGGGTTGACTTTCACCGGATCTGTTATTGCCTACGGAAAACTCAGCGCAATTCTCGGCGGTAAACCCCTGATGTTACCCGCCAGGCACTGGCTCAACCTCGCGATGGTTATCGGGGTCGTTGTCGTTGGGGTTAAATTTGTCGGCGCCGGTACCCATGCCGATGCCTTCGTTATGCTTGTCGTGATGACGATCATTGCATTTATCATTGGTGCACACATGGTGGCTGCAATAGGTGGTGCGGATATGCCGGTGGTGATCTCGATGCTCAACAGCTATTCTGGCTGGGCGGCCGCTGCGACTGGTTTCATGCTGTCCAACGACCTGCTGATCGTAACTGGAGCGCTGGTTGGAAGTAGTGGCGCAATACTTAGTTACATCATGTGCCGCGCGATGAACCGAAATTTTATCAGTGTCATCGCCGGTGGTTTCGGTACTGGAGATAGCACTCCGAGCGCAGGTTCTGGCGGCTATGACGGGGAAGTCAATCCCATCGATGCCACCGAAACCGCACTGCTGCTTAGTGGCGCAAAAGAAGTCATGGTAATTCCTGGATATGGCATGGCGATGGCGCAGGCGCAACACGCGATTTCAGAATTAGCGAAATCGCTGATAGCCAGCGGAGTCAACGTGCGATTTGGCATCCACCCGGTCGCGGGACGCATGCCTGGGCACATGAATGTACTCCTTGCCGAAGCCCATGTTCCTTATGACATTGTTTTTGAAATGGACGAAGTCAACGACGATTTCCCCAAGATTGACGTGTCGATCGTCGTCGGTGCCAACGATACGGTCAACCCTTCGGCGCAGGATGACGAAAATAGCCCTATCGCCGGCATGCCAGTGCTCGAAGTATGGAAAGGTAAAACCGCTATCGTCCTGAAACGCAGCATGGCAGCGGGGTACGCCGGGGTCGATAATCCGCTATTTGTGAAAGATAATACCCGGATGCTGTTTGGCGATGCGAAAGAGAGTCTGGATTTAGTACTCAAGGCGCTTTAACAACGCAGATACCTTAATAAAGATATCGTCATTCCGGACACCGCGCAGCGGTGATCCGGAATCTACTGAAACAATTTTGTATTACGGCGAAAAACTCAACAGCATCAGTCATCTGGTTGGCGCGGCACTTGCGCTGATCGGTCTCGGTGCTCTGCTTGCGGTTGGCATTCAAACAGGCGATCCCTGGGTAGTCATCAGTTTTAGCGTGTTTGGACTCTCAATGGTACTGCTCTACACGATGTCGACGCTGTACCACAGTTTCCAGCCACCCGGTCTCAAGCGTATTTTCCGCATATTCGATCATGTATCGATATATCTATTGATAGCCGGAACCTACACGCCTTATATGCTGGTCACCCAGCGCGATGGTAATGGCTGGTTGATAATGGGCATCGTCTGGGGACTCGCCGGGGCAGGAATACTCAGCGAAATATTTTTATCTGGTCGTGCGGTAAAAGTCGGCCAGATGCTTATTTATTTCGGCATGGGCTGGGCCTCCTCATTTGATTTCGCCAGCCTGAAAGCGGTCATTCCTGAAACAGGCATCTACTGGCTTACCGCCGGTGGCCTCGCTTATACCATTGGCGTGGTTTTTTATATTCTCGACAAGATGAATAAACTGACCCATGCGCACGGCATCTGGCACTTCTTCGTCCTCGCCGGAACCATCAGCCATTTTATCTCTATCATCGGGTACGTCAGGTAGGTTTTCGGGTACCCTGGTTGATACCAGCAATCAGATCTTGTTTTTCCCGTCTCGATAAGCCCTTTATTTCGGCCTCGCGTTTGCTCGCGCTACTGCGCGTATGGCCATCTTCCTGATAAGCCACCTTGAGCGGTGTTCTGCCGTTGAAATATTTGGCGCCCTGCGCTCCAGTCGCATGTTGTTCGAAGCGCCGCACGACATCGGTGCTGATTCCGGTGTAGTAGGAGCGATCGCTCGCCTCGATGATGTAGACCGACCAGTTAATTCTGTTACCTGCGATTGGCTATACGTTGATCCAGTTGGATGTTATACAAATCTACCGGGCTAGCCCGTATATTACATGAAGGGAGCGAAGTTACTACGGGCATCCTGCCCTTCGCCCTTCGGGCCAGCGAAGCTGTTCAAATTCGTTCCAGACGAATTTGTCAGGGGAAATATGGGTAATTTTACAGCCGAACGTGTTACTTTATGAGCGAGTTGTTTGGTGCTGTCAGGATATAGAACTGCGGGGGAAAACCACAATGAGCAATCGATATAACAGTATTCTCGACACCATTGGCAATACGCCGGCGGTGCGTATCAATAACCTGGGGCCTGAGCATGTCAATATCTATGTGAAGGTCGAATCGTTTAACCCCATGGGCTCGGTCAAGGACAGGTTGGCGCTCGGTGTCATCGAAGATGCCGAAGCCCGGGGTGAGCTAAAACCCGGGCAAACCGTTATTGAAGCCACCAGTGGTAATACCGGCATCGGCCTGGCCATGGTGTGCGCGCAAAAAAGGTACCCTCTGGTCGTCGTCATGGCGGAAAATTTTAGCATCGAACGCCGCCGCATGATGCGCTTCCTGGGCGCGAAAGTCGTGTTGACGCCCGCCTCGGAGATGGGTTCTGGCATGTTGCTGAAAGCGGAAGAATTAGCTGCAGCGAATGGTTGGTGGCATTCGCGTCAATTTGAAAACCCCGCCAATGCCGACATACATGCGCGCACTACCGCAGTTGAAATTCTTGCAGACTTCGACGATGTAACGCTCGACTATTGGGTCAGCGGGTTTGGAACCGGTGGCACCATAAACGGTGTATCGCGTGTGCTCAAGGAAAAAAGCCCACAGACCAAAATAATGGTCTGCGAGCCCGATAATTCGCAGACTCTGGGCAGCGGTATTTCTCAGCCGCGCAATGCCGACGGTTCACATAGTCAGAGCCATCCGAACTTCAGGCCACATTTGATGCAGGGCTGGTCACCAGACTTCATACCGAAACTGGCGGAACAGGTAACCGACGCAGACCATATAGACGGCTTTCTTCCAATCAATGGTAATTTTGCCATCCAGTGTGCTAAAGACCTGGCGCAAAAGGAAGGCATCTTTGTTGGCACCAGCTCCGGAGCGACATTTGCAGGCGCTTTGCAACTCGCGGAAACCGCGCCCGAAGGCAGCAATATTCTATGCATGTTGCCCGACACGGGTGAGCGCTACCTGTCGACTCCCCTGTTTGAGGATATAGCCACGGAGATGAACGAAGAGGAGCTCGCGATATCACGCTCCACACCCGCCTGTCGTTTCGATGTTAGCGAACCTGAAGCCGATGAACCCGAACCGGAAGTGGCCGAGGTGGCAGAAGCAGTAGAGTTGGACCCGGTGGCTATCAACGAAGTAGATACCGTATTGAAAGAAAACGCTAACAAGGTGGTCATGTTTTCACTGGAGTGGTGCGAGTTTTGCTGGTCGGTACGCAAGATGTTGAATGAGTGTGAAATTCCTTACGTTACAGTCGATCTCGATTCGGTTGCCTACCAGGAAAACGATCGTGGTGGGAAGATACTGGAAGTGCTGAAGCAGAGAAACGACTGGCCCACCACCCCTCAAATATATGTGGGGGGCGAGTTTATCGGCGGCGCCACCGACCTCTTTGAGGTGGGCAAATCAGGGGATCTGGAAGAAAAATTGCAGGCCCGGAATATTCCCTACAATGAAACCATCAAGCGTGATCCTTATAGCTTTTTGCCTGACTGGTTGCACCCGAGGTAAACAGGAAAACCATTGATGTTAAACGCTAAACATCCTTACCCGTACTGTCGCTTTCGATGAAATCGTCTGAGTCTGCGAATGATTATTTTCCCGTATAGCACGGCACTCACTTTAGCCAAACCGCCGATAGTCACGTATGTCATCGCGCTGATCTGCGTCATGGTATTTTATCTCCAGCTCACCTATCAGGTCACCGAGGGACTGATGTATTACCCCGATTCATGGAACCCGGTGAAAATGGTTGCATCTTCGCTCGCTCATGCCGACTGGATGCATTTAACAGGTAACATGATTTTTTACCTCGCCTTCGCACCAGCCCTGGAAATTTTGTTGGCCGACAAAATCCGATACCTCTGGATTATGCTGTTTATCTCACTCGTCGTTGGCGTTAGTTATTCGGTGTCTATCCTGATAGGCAGCTCGGAGCCCCTGCCATCGCTGGGGTTCTCCGGCGTCGTGATGGGGATGATTGGCTTATCCGCCTACCTGATGCCATTGGCTCGAATTCGCGTGTTCTGGTGGTATATCGTATTTTGGAAAACCTTCTACGTGCCAGCCTGGATTCTGGCAATTGCCTATATAGGATTGGACACCTGGGTAATGCTTAGCTCTGATGATTATGGGGGTATCAATGTAGTGGCCCACGTGGCGGGTGGTTTTGCTGGTTATCTATATGGTTACCTCTGGTTAAAAGATCGAAAGGAGGAAACCCGGGAAGAGCTTGCCGATGAAATAGAGGCGATGAAAATACAACAACAATTCGGCAATTCACGCTCAATGTCTTTTCGGGAAAAAAAAGAGTTGGCACGAGAGCAAGAAATTAAAATCGAAACAAGGGAACATGAGAAATTCATGGGTCGCGTTTATAAAATGGTAATAACCCACCGGGACAGCGATGCGGTCTACCTGCTGATGGAAAAATATGATTACCTGCAAGCTCAAACAGCGGAATTTGAAGCGTTATTTGACCACATCGAAAAGTGGGGGCCTTCCCGAACGCTGCTGTGTATCGGGCGCGTAATCATCGACAAGCTGGATAAGGAAAACCGCTATGGACGCGCGATCTCCTACATCGAGAAGTGCCAGAAAATCAGCCCGCCATTCATTTTAGCCGACCTTTCAAGAACTATTTATTACGCTCAAAGGGCGATGGAAATGGAAAAACCTGGGGTAGCCAGGCATCTTGTTGCCAACCCCAGGAAAAGATACGGCGCAATGGTCGACAATGCTCGATGTGACCAGATGACCGCCACTATCAATTTGGCGTAGTGCAAGGGTAGTTCTTAATGCAAATATGGGTAGACGCCGACGCCTGTCCGGTGGTGATCAAGGACATCCTGTTCAAAGCTGCGCGGCGAACAGGCGTGCAGACCACATTGGTGGCCAATCAGCCGGTCAGCATACCGCCATCGCCGAATATCGATTTTATTCGAGTCAGTTCTGGATTTGACGTTGCTGACAATGAAATTGTTCAAAGGCTGGATTCAGGCGATCTGGTCGTCACCAGCGATATTCCGCTGGCGGCCGAGGTGATCGAAAAAGGCGCTCTCGCACTCAGTCCTCGTGGTGAAATGTATACCCGGGAAAATGTTAAATCGCGCCTCAACATGCGGGACTTTTTAGATTCGCTGCGATCGAGCGGAGTCGTCACTGGCGGTCCACCGGCATTAAGCCAGAGTGATCGACAGGCTTTTGCCAACCACCTGGACCGCTGGCTAACCAAAAACGCAGGGGGTTAGATAGCATATTGCATGAATGGAATGAAGTTATTACGGGTATCCCGCCATCGAAATCAATCGAGTCTGACCCCATTAATTCTTAAACGATATGATTCTTAGTAATACCAGGCAGTCAAAATGCAACATCTGCGGGGGGACGCAATTCGAGCTCGGACCCAATGACCGTAAGAGCAGCACCGGCAAACCACCTCGTTGTAAGCGCTGCCGGTCGCTGGAGCGTCATCGCCAGTTGCGCCAGGTCTACGCCCAGTTGCCGGATAGTTATCTCACCGGTTTGGAGGTCTTACAGCTAAGCCCGGATATCGGCGTCGATCCGGCGTGGTTCAGTTCCTACGAGGTCTCCGTGTTCCAGGGCGATAACTCGCTCGATCTGGAGGCCATTGACCGCACGGACGCGAGCTACGATCTGGTGATCTGAATCAATAGGGTCAGTATCGATTGATATCCTATGTCACTTGCGATAGTATGGTTCGTGCCTTAATTGATCAGTCAGAACAGTCTATTTATGGCCCGTCTCCCGCGTTTGGTAATCCCCGGCCAACCTCAGCACATAATTGTTCGAGGTAATAATCGTGAGCCTATTTTCTATCGAGACGAAGACTATCGCTTTTACCTTGAAAAGCTCGAACAAGCCTGTGATAAACACCAGTGCGACGTGCATGCTTATGTGTTAATGACCAACCATGTCCATTTGCTATTAACACCCTTTACGGAACAGGGTATGGGTAAAATGATACAAATGTTAGGTCGTTACTACGTGCAATATTTTAATCATGAGAATCAAAGAACAGGCTCACTCTGGGAAGGTCGATATAAGGCTACTTTAATTGATTCAGAATACTATTTACTGACCTGTTATCGATACCTTGAATTAAACCCGGTAAGAGCCGGCACGGTCGATCACCCATCGACTTACCCCTGGTCGAGTTATGGCTACAATGGATTGGGTCAAATTGATCCGATAGTGACACCTCATAGTGAATATCTCCAACTAGGAACGACCTTGGAACAACGCCAGTTAGCCTACAGGGCGCTCTTTAAAAGTCACATCACAGAGAAAACCTTAAAAGATATCAGAGATGCTTCGAATAAAGGCTGGGTGTTAGGGAGTGGCCGTTTTAAGCAGAAAATAGGCCAAAAGCTGAACCGAAGAGTAGAGCCTTTATCCAGGGGTGGCGACAGGAAATCGAGCGGGTATCGGGAAAATCTGAAAATCAATCGAATCTGACCCCATTGAAATACTTAGTGATCGATACCAACGAGCGGGAATGGGAAGCGAGTCCGTTACCCGGAGTGTGGCGCAAGCCGCTAGAACGCGAAGCGGCCGAACACGGTCGCACCACCAGCGTGGTACGCTTCGACCCGGGATCCTGTTTTCCCGAGCATGCTCATCCGCTGGGTGAAGAGATACTGGTACTCGAGGGCGTGTTTTCAGATGAATACGGGGACTATGAAACCGGGACTTATCTGCGCAATCCTCCGGGTTCCAGACATACTCCATTTAGCAAGCAGGGCTGCGTGCTGCTGGTCAAGCTCGACCAGTTTGACGCCGAGGACACCGAGTCGGTGCGGATCGAAACCCATAAGGCTGCGTGGATGCCAGGCGAATCCGGCCTGGAAATGATGCCGTTACACGATTTTGATCATGAGAACGTCGCGTTGATGAAATGGTCAGCCAATACCCGGTTTTTACCCCACAGGCATTTTGGTGGTGAGGAAGTGTACGTACTAAAAGGAACCCTGGAGGACGAATACGGTCACTATCCAGCGGGTACCTGGATTCGAAGTCCGC
Organism: Pseudomonadota bacterium; assembly: GCA_022563685.1. Lineage (GTDB taxonomy): Bacteria > Pseudomonadota > Gammaproteobacteria. The sequence goes on from JADFMY010000030.1 coordinate 20,052, forward strand.
ACAATAGCGAGCACTGCCCCTATGTCGAGGATGAAGCTGTCATCTGGATCAAGAAGGGCCATTTGCTGCCCTGAGTCGAGCGCGACTCGTGTTATTATTACCCTGGTCGCTAGTCGTAAAAAAACATTAAACCGAAAAGAGGCAATTTTTGTCACAGCAGGCAATACTGCAATTAAAGCAATACCTGAGCGAAAAAATTATCGGTCAGAAAAATTTAATCGAACGATTGCTGATCGCGATCCTGGCCGATGGTCACCTGCTCGTGGAAGGTGCGCCGGGGCTGGCGAAGACACGGGCGATCCGAGTGCTCGGCGAGGGGATGGATGCCGATTTTCATCGCATTCAGTTTACCCCGGACCTGTTGCCCGCCGACCTGACGGGCACTGAAATCTACCGCCCCCAGGATGGTAGTTTCAAGTTTCAACGCGGCCCGCTTTTCCACAATCTGATCCTGGCGGATGAAATAAATCGCGCACCCGCGAAGGTGCAATCCGCCCTGCTTGAGGCGATGGCCGAGCGCCAGATCACAGTTGGCGACGAGACTTACCTGTTACCCGAAGTTTTCCTCGTCATGGCGACGCAAAATCCGATCGAACAGGAAGGGACCTACCCCTTGCCGGAAGCACAACTCGACCGCTTTCTGATGCATGTCACGATCGATTATCCAGATGCGGCTGACGAGGCGGCGATACTGCGGCTCACACGCGATGAAGCCCGCACCGGGGTGCATCAAATTCAGCCGGCATCGAACCCGGTGAGTCAGGAATCCTTACTGCAGGCGCGCCAGTCCGTGCTCGATACTTACCTGGCCGAGAGCCTCGAAGACTATTTGATTGAAATCGTGCTGGCGACACGAGACGCCGGAAGGTATGGGGACGATTTGGCAGGCTGGATCGAATATGGCGGGAGTCCACGCGCAACCATGGCGCTCGATCGCTGCGCACGTGCCTACGCGTGGCTGCATGATCGGGATTTCGTTACCCCTGAAGATATTCAACTGATCGCGCCCGATGTACTGCGTCACCGCATTATCCTCAGTTTCGAGGCCGAGGCCGAGGGTGTGACGCCCGATCATTGCATCGACGAGTTGATTGCCCGGATTGCCGTACCTTAACCAATAGTCTGGATTTTTTAGCAATGCAAGCGGTGAAAAATAATATTTCAGATACCCTGGAAAAAGGAGACGATGTTGTCCGTGTACGGCAGTCGACGCTCATCGGATTACACCGCGACGCGAAAAATATCCCGTTATTTTCTAACTCGATAGGTGCGCAAAGGGCGGGTAGCTACCTGTCTTCGTTTCGAGGTCGTGGCATGGAATTTCACGAGTCGAGACCCTACCAGGCAGGTGACGATATCCGCACCATCGACTGGCGCGTAACCGCGCGTAGCGGTCGTACCCATACCAAGGTGTATCGAGAAGAGAGAGAACGCCCGGTTTTGCTCTGGGTAGACCTGTGTTGTTCGATGTTTTTTGGCACCCGGTGTTGTTTTAAATCGGTACTCGGATCGAAGCTGGCATCATTGCTGGCCTGGAGTAGCGTGCAGCACGGTGATCGCCTCGGCGGGTTGATCTTTTCCGAGCAGGAGCACTTCGAATTCCGCCCGAGGTCGGGTAAAGCGTCTACCCTGCATTTCATTCGAAAGCTGACATCGCACTCGGCCTGGGAGCAGCGCAATCGGGTATCGGATAACGGGGAGGCCGGATTGCTCGCACTGAACCGATTGCGCCAGGTAGCTCGCCCCGGCAGCCTGGTCGTGTTGATTAGCGATTTTCGGTTTCTTGACGATTCATGGCGCGTGCACCTGTCACAATTAGCCAGACACAACGATGTCGTCCTGTTGTTTACCCACGACCCACTGGAGCAAACCTTGCCACCAGCAGGCTATTATCGCTTCACCAACGGTCACACTGAAATTGGTATCGATAGCAGTGATGAGACCAGCAGGCAGCAATACCAGCGACGCTTCGCCGACCACTTCCAAATGCTTGAGCGACTGTCCCGCCAGTTACGCCTGCATTTCGTCGATGCCTCTACTACCTCGGCATTGCTCGAAGTATTGAAACGTGGCTTTGGGGCGAGACCATGAACGAGTTGCCGCTCAGGGATATCCATTTACCCATCGATAGCCTGTGGTGGCCGCCAGCGCCTGGCTGGTGGATGCTGTTAATACTGCTAGTTTTAATCGGGCTATTACTCCCTAAAATTCCAGCCTGGTTGCGGCGCAAGCCGATCAGGACCCTGTCTCTCAGGGAATATGATCGCATCAGGCGGACTCGCTCCGATGGGCATCTCGACGACCGCCAGCTAATACAGGAATTATCGGTATTATTGCGCCGTACCGTGATGAGTTATGGCGCTCGTGGCTCGGATGCGAACCTCTGCGGCGATCGGTGGATAACCCGGCTCAATGAAATGTCGGGCGAGTGTTGTTTTTCCACCGAACAATGCGATCTGTTGACCCGGGGTCAGTACCAGTTAGAGTTTGAAATCGACATCGAAGCACTGCTTCACAGTTGTGGAAACTGGATCAAATCGTTGCCGAGGAAGGTGGGTCATGCTACAGATTGAGTGGCCCTGGGTTTTGATGCTACTGGCACTGCCAGTGGCGGTTTACTACGGCCTGCCGGCCAGGCCTGCGCGCCAGCAAGCCGCCCTGCGCGTGCCCTTCATCGACGACTTCAAGTTATCGCAGCAGGCCAGCCGGGGCAAACTGAACCTGCGTTGGGTCCGATGGCTGGGTTTACTGGCATGGTGCCTCGCGGTGGTCGCCGCGAGCAGACCGCAGTGGCTTGGCGACCCGCTCAGCATCAATATCAGTGGGCGTGATCTGATGATCGCGGTGGATCTGTCCGACAGTATGAGAACCTCGGATTTCGAAATCGATGGAGCCGTGGTCGATCGCCTGGCCGCGACCAAATCGGTAGCTGTCGAGTTTATCCAAAATCGAAAGGGAGATCGGCTTGGCCTGATTCTGTTTGGCAGTCAGGCTTACCTGCAAACACCGCTCACGTTCGATACCAGTACGGTCGAAAAATTATTGCTCGAGTCTGTGATAGGGCTCGCCGGTGAGCGCACCGCAATCGGCGATGCAATCGGCCTGGCGATCAAGCGCCTGGCACACAGCGAGCAGGATAACCGGGTTTTGATATTGATCACCGATGGCGCCAATACTGCGGGTGTTGTGACGCCGATCAAGGCAGCGCAACTCGCTGCTCGGCGTGGAGTGAAGATTTACACCATCGGTATCGGCGCCGATGAGCAATCGAGTTCGACCTGGTTTGGGTTTCGAAAAATCAACTCCTCCGCGCAACTGGACGAAACAACTCTCAGAAATATCGCCGAGCTGACCGGCGGACGGTATTTTCGCGCACGCGATACCGGGGAGCTGGCGGAAATTTACGCACTGCTCGACCAGCTCGAACCGGTCAATAGCGACGAACAGTCGTTTCGACCGATTAGTGCCCTGTTTTACTGGCCGCTCGCGCTCGCGTTATGCCTTGCCGCGCTGGTATGCGTCTATCAAGCCCAGCATGATTGAGCAATTCCATTTTCTGCGCCCCGTCTGGCTGCTGGCGCTCGCGCCTCTGGCTGCGCTGCTGTGGTACTGGTCAATGGCAGGCGCATGAGCAGAAGCTGGCAGGGCGTGGTTGACCCAGCCTTGCTGCCGCATTTACTCACCGGGCAGGTTCAGATGAGGCGACTGTGGCCGCTGGTGATGATGAGCCTCGGTGGAATGCTTGCGATTATCGCGTTGGCAGGGCCGGTATGGGAAAAATTACCGCAACCGGTATTCAAACAACAAGCGGCCCTGGTGATCGCTCTGGATCTGTCGCGTTCGATGGATGCGAACGATATCAAACCAACCCGCCTGACGCGGGCGCGCCACAAGATTAGCGACATTCTGGCTCAACGGCGCGAGGGGCAGACCGCGTTAATCGCCTATGCGGCAGAAGCTTTCACGGTCACGCCGCTGACCGATGACGATGCGACCATCAATGCGCTGTTAACAGGCCTGACTACCGACATCATGCCCACCCAGGGCAGCCGCGCTGATCGGGCGCTAGAGCAGGCATACACGCTGTTTGAAAATGTCGGGATTCGGCGCGGCAATATCTTGTTGGTGAGCGATGGATTCACCCGCACCGAGATCGATGCCATGCAGCGACTACTGAAACAAAACGCTAACTTTCGTCTATCGGTGCTGGGTATAGGTACCGAACAGGGCGGTCCGATTCCACTGACCAACGGTGGTTTTTTGAAAGACGCACAGGGCTCTATAGTGATCGCGGGCATGCCGTCGGAAAACATGCGGAAACTGGCTCGCACAGGGGGTGGTGCATACCGGTCTATCAGCGCGGGCGATCAGGATATCCAGGGTTTATTGAATGCGATAAAAACCAGTCGGCCTGAGCAGGAAGCGATTGCCAGTGACCAGATCGCCAATATCTGGTACGAACTGGGCCCCTGGCTGGTATTGATCCTGTTGCCTATCGCTGCACTGGCGTTTCGGCGCGGTGTTTTGATGGCGTTACCACTGGTGTTGATGCTTAACCTGCCGGACGCAGAGGCTTCGGCCTGGGACTTCCTGTGGAACAATAGCGATCAACGCGCCAGCTTGCAGTTTAAGCAGGGTGCGCACCAAAGCGCTGCGGAAATGTTCGACCGGGACGACTGGAAGGCATCAGCCTGGTATCGAGCGGGTGAATATGACAGGGCGCTGGAATACTGGGATGCGCAGGGTGCCGAAGCGGCGCAGTATAATCGTGGCAACGCGCTGGCGAAGTTGGGTCGGTACGAAGACGCGATCAAGGCTTACGAGCGTCTGCTGGAAAAGAATCCTCAACACCAGGATGCCCGTTATAATCAGAAATTGCTGGAAGATGCATTGCAGCAGCAAGCAGATCAGCAACCGAATCAACAACAGGGTGAGCAGTCGCAACAGTCCTCTGAATCGGATCAAAAGCAACAATCCGGTGCAACCGGTCAAAGCCAACAGCAGTCTGAAACAGACCCGCGACAGCCCGCTCAGCAGGAGTCGGAAACTCAGCAACAACAGGCCTCTGATTCCGCACAACAGGAAAAGGCCGAAGTGCAGGCCGAAACTGAATCGAGCGCGAGCGAACAACCCCGGTCAGGCGGCCGGGAGTTGCAGGAAGAAGACGATATCGCAAGCCTCGAACGACGCTTATCCGACCAGGCCGCCGAGCAGTGGTTACGCAAAATTCCGGATGACCCGGGTGGCTTACTGCGACGCAAGTTTCTCTATCAATATCAAAATCGCGGGGGCGCCCCCACCGAAGAGAATCCCTGGTAAGCCATGATGAACCTAAAACATCTTTTTTCAGTTTGCCTGTTGACTGGATTGCTGGGTTTCGGCTCTCTGGCCAAAGCCGAAATCACTGTTTCCATCGACCGCAATCCGGTGCGTGTGAACGAATCGTTCCAGTTATTTTTTGAATCCGAACAAACGCCAGATCAGGATCCTGACTTCTCTCCGTTGCAGAAAGATTTTGTCATACTCAGTAGCAGTCAAAGCCATAACATCAGTATTATCAACGGTGAATATCGGCGCAGCCTCAAATGGACCCTGCTGCTGATGCCGAAGGAGGTCGGTGAATTTATCGTACCCGGGGTTCACTTCGGTAAGGATCAAAGTAAATCCTTTAAGATCGAGGTCAAATCCGCCGGCCAAAACAATGCCCCGGCTGATGGGGATTTGATATTTGAGCTGTCTGCCGATAAGGCGACAATTCCGGTACAGGGGCAGGTGGTGGTCAAACTTCGATTACTGACCAATTTGAATGTATCGGCTTATCAGATGCACGATCTGGAGATCGACGGTGTCGAGGTCGTGATCGAACCGCTCGGCAGGACCAGGCAGTACCAGACGCAACTAGGCGGTAAACCTTTCCTGGTACGGGAAAAGAAATTTGCGCTTTTTCCGCAACAGAGCGGGCAGTTAAAAATAAAACCGGTATTGGCTGAAATTCGCCTCACCTCGCGCGCTCAGACTCTGTTTAATCCGTTCCCGGAAAGCGGGAATCTTCGGCGCATACTCTCGCAGGGACTGACGCTTGAAATTACCTCGGTTTCGGATACCTTTGATGCACCTGACTGGTTACCCGCGACCAGTATTCGATTAGTCGAAAAATGGCAGGGTGATTTAAAAGTAATCGCATGGATGGAAAAACCAAAGTATCCTCCTATGAATTTTAAAACCCATATCATCAATCCCAACAATCCAATTTTCACCCTTTTGTTCATAGATGATATGGGAAATAATTATTTTTAAATATTACTATTCTATGATTTGTAAGGTCAACGTTACTTAATCTATATGGC
>JADFMY010000002.1:0-37389 GCA_022563685.1 Pseudomonadota bacterium
AACTGAGAAACCTCGCCCTTCGAAAACTATTCAGCGCGCCGAGCTTCAATATTCGTGATGGGCTGGATGAATACGATGAGGATTACACCTATTTCGAAAAGCTGGGTGACATCGTGACTGCCGATATGAAACATCAAATTGAATTGAAAGAAGCAGCAAAAGAAGAACAGCAAACCACTGACGAATCAGCAGATGAGTCGGTCAGTGAAACTACGCCGGCTAGTGAAAAAGGTTCCGAACAGGCCGAGGCTGAGAGTGAAATGGAGATGAGCGAGAAGGAAATTTCCGAATCGGATGCGCCAATATCTGACGTTGATCTCGAGCCGCAGGAACCGATCAAGCCCGATAACCCTGAAAATACGACGCAACATCATGACTGACAATTCCGGCGCAGCGAGAAACAAGGCACTCGCGACCATCGGAGAATTCTCCCCGCAGACTACCAGTTTAATCAGCTATCAGTCGAATGGGCGAGTTTTTATATTTGGTCCCCAAACTGCGGTAGCCCGGTGTCATGATTTTGCCAGCCCGCTGACCCTCATCCGCATACCCGTGTCAGAAGCCTCCAGTGATTTTGCCGCCGGCAGGGTATTTTCGTTGGATCGCCGACAGATACATATCGAGGGTTATTTGGGAAAATTTGTTGTCCAGCTCGTCGATGAACAGGACTCCAGTGAAACCCTGCAGGTCGATATCATCCTGGATTTGAACCCGGAGCCCCTGATAAAGCATGAAATTCTGCCACCGGGCTACCTGCATAGAACGGTGGACGAGAAAAATATCGGCGCGCTTGAGAACGAATCGCTCGATCTGGTCGGTGAATTCGAAAAGCCGAAGTATTTCAACTACAACCCGGATATCTGTGCTCACGGGGTAAATGGGGTTACGGTCTGTACGAATTGTATCGATGCCTGTCCGGCCGGGGCGATTACCAGTCTGGTCGAAAAAATTGAGGTGATACCGTTTTTGTGCCAGGGCGGAGGGACCTGCGCCACGGTATGCCCTTCGGGTGCTATTAAATATGCCTATCCTGGACTCGCGGATAGCGGTAATCAAATCAAAAAGATGCTGGATACCTTCCGCGACGAGGGTGGAGAACAGGCCTGTGTGGTGTTTCATACCGAGCCGACGTTCCCCGACTCGCTATTCAGTCGGCAGGAGTCTTTATTACCGGTCAGAGTAGAAGAGTTGGCCGCTGTGGGGATGGATTTATGTCTGTCTACACTCGCTTACGGAGCTGCTCAGGTAGTGCTTCTGGCCAATGACGAAATGCCTGCCCTGTCCGTGGAGCAGCTTAACCGGCAACTGGAATGGCTGCAGCCGATGTTAAGTGGGCTTGGATTCAATCCTCAGCAGGTCAGCTTTCAGGCGCAGCCCGAAGACTATGTTCCGATACCCGGTGAAACGCAAATAGAACCCGCGATTTACACTATGCCGGACGATAAGCGCCATGCCATATTCCAGGCACTGGATCACCTGTATCAGCACCTCGACAAAACCAGAGAGTTGGTTAATTTGCCGGCCGGAGCACCCTTTGGTACCGCGGTCATAGATGAAAGCAGGTGTACGCTTTGCATGGCCTGCGTTGGGGCCTGCCCGGGAAAGGCGCTACAGGATGGTTCCAATCGCGAATTGCCGGAAATATTTTTTATCGAAAGCAATTGCATCCAGTGTGGAACCTGCGTTCAAACCTGTCCCGAAACTGCCATCTCTATTTCTCCGAGAATGATTTTCGATCGGGAAAAAAGGAACAAGTCACGTGCCCTGAACCAGGATTCCCCGTTTGCCTGCATCGGTTGCGGCAAACCCTTCGCGTCAACGACGGTGATTCATAAGATTACCGACAAATTAAAAGACCACTATATGTTCCAGACCACCCGCGCGGTGGATCGCTTAAAAATGTGCGAGGATTGCAGGGTGGTTGATATTGTCCAGGATCCAACGGCCTTAAAAGGAAGTTTTGACCCACTTCATTGATCTCAGGGTGGATTATTAACCTAATTGGTCATAATTGGTCATTATTTTCCATTTAATTTTGGAACATTAATTGCCTCCTGATAAGGGATATGGTGAATTTAAAATGATAATGCAAGCCCGGGTTCAGTTTTCAAAAGAACCATTTCAGCAAAAACCGGTTTCCGAGGAAGTCTCTCAGGCCGGCGTCAATAATCCCGATCTAAGCGCACCGGATCTTGAGGAAGAACAGCAGTACCGTGCATCCGCATACGGTTTGATCGCAGCATTGCTACGAGCCAGCCCAAATCAGGCTTTACTGGACCACGTTGCTAATTTGGCAGCGGTAAGAAGAGATGACGACGACGATGACCTGCTACTCGCCATGTCATCCCTGGGCCTGTCGGCAAAGACGTTGACACCAGACAGCATCGATGACGAATTTCATGACTTGTTTATAGGCCTGGGCAAAGGGGAAGTGGTGCCCTATGGCTCCTGGTATCTCACAGGATTTATGATGGAAAAGCCGCTCAGCGACTTACGCGATGATCTGGCCAGACTTGGCTATGAACGAAGTGAATCGGTGCCTGAACCCGAAGACCATGCGGCAGCTCTTTGCGAAGTGGTTTCCATGATGATCAGCGAGGGCACCGAGTTGTCGATTCAAAAGAATTTTTACCAGTCGCATATGGCGACCTGGATGGGAAGATTTTTCGAGGATTTATGTGACACAAAATCTTCTGTTTTTTATAAGGCAGTAGGACGTTTTGGATCAGCTTTTATGGCCTTCGAGAACGAATATTTCTCGATGCAGACCTAGAGTTGAAATCAGTAAATATTGATAACGCAAGTACCCGGCAAGGGGGAGGAGTATTCGGTGAAGAAGATAAGAAACCCAACTGATCAAGCTAGACATCATCAGAATAGACGAGAGTTCTTAAAAAAATCCACACTTGTTGGTGCAGGTGTAGTGGCCACCACGGCGGTTCCGGCCGCGGCACTCGCCGATGTCGCCGTTCAGGCTGCGGATACGGAGCAACAGAAAGGCTACCACGTAACGCAGCATATCATTGATTACTATAAATCAGCGGCGATTTAATTCGAGGAGATTGTGATGAGCAAATTAACCAGAAAATCGAGTCAGATCACATTTAAACCAGTCGGTGAATCTGTCGGTGATACAGGCAAAATGGTCGGCCAGGCAATCAGTCGCCGCACGTTTTTGAAAAATTCAGGGCTGGTCGCGGGAGGCGCGGCACTGGCAACAGGCGTCGCACCCGTGATGATGAAGAAGGCCGAAGCCGCTTCAACCACTACCGCCAATATCGAGAGGATAAAAACCATTTGCACCCATTGCTCGGTTGGTTGCGGCATTATCGCCGAAGTTCAAAACGGCGTATGGACCGGACAGGAGCCTGCCTTTGACCATCCATTTAACCGGGGTGCCCACTGTGCCAAGGGTGCGGCGATCAGGGAGCACGGACACGGCGAAAGGCGCCTGAAGTACCCGACCAAGCTGGTTGGCGGCAAATGGAAAAAAGTATCCTGGGAAGAAGCAATTAACGAAATAGGCGATAAATTACTCGATATCAGAAAGACATCGGGTCCGGATTCCGTTTTCTGGATGGGTTCCGCCAAGTTCAGTAACGAGCAGGCATACCTGTTTCGCAAGATGGCTGCAATGTGGGGTACCAATAATGTCGACCACCAGGCGCGCATATGCCACTCAACCACGGTGGCCGGGGTAGCCAATACCTGGGGCTATGGCGCAATGACCAATTCCTACAACGACATTCATAATTCGAAGTCGATATTGCTCATCGGGTCAAACCCGGCTGAGGCACACCCGGTTGCGCTGCAACATATTTTCAAGGCAAAAGAAGAAAATAATGCGCCCATGATAGTGATCGACCCACGTTTTACCCGCACTGCCGCTCACGCGGATCACTATCTCAAGATCCGTCCAGGCACCGATGTACCCATTATCTGGGGCATGATGTGGCATATTTTCGAAAACGGCTGGGAAGACAAGGAATTTATCCGTCAGCGGGTTTATGGAATGGAAGAAGTGATGCAGGAGGTTCGTAAATGGACTCCTGCCGAAGTCGAGCGAGTATCCGGTGTTCCAGAGCATAAAGTGTACGCGGCTGCTAAAGCAATGTCAGATAATCGCCCTGGTACCTTTATCTGGTGTATGGGTGGAACCCAGCACACGATAGGCAACAACAATACCCGGGCTTACTGCGCATTCCAGCTCGCGCTCGGCAATATGGGCGTATCGGGCGGCGGCACCAACATATTCCGCGGCCACGATAACGTGCAGGGCGCCACCGACCTTGGCATACTTTCGAACACCCTGCCGGGCTACTACGGACTCAAACCGGGTTCATGGAAGCACTGGGCGAGAGTCTGGGATCTCGACTATGAATGGGTCAAGGGTCAGTTCGACAGCGGCAGTTACGAGCAGAGCAAGGGCAAGGACGTACACGTGATGAATACCAAGGGTATTCCGCTTTCACGCTGGATCGACGGTGTGCTGGAAGATAAGGCCAATATCGCGCAAAAAGACAATATACGGGCATTGTTCTATTGGGGCCATGCGCCAAACAGCCAGACCCGTGGGGTAGAGCTGAAAAAGGCAATGGAGAAACTCGACCTGATGATCATCGTCGATCCTTATCCTACCGCTGCTGCGGTCATGCACGACCGTACCGATGGTGTGTACCTGTTACCCGCTGCTACGCAAATGGAAACCTACGGTTCGGTGACCGCTTCTAACCGTTCGTTCCAGTGGCGCTCGAAAGTCATCGAACCGATGTTTGAGTGTTTACCCGATCATACCATCATGTATAAGCTGGCGAAGAAACTGGGCATTGCCGACCAGATGTTCAAACATATCAAGGTGACCGATGACGAGCCCCTGGTCGAAGATGTACTGCGTGAAATAAACCGTGGTATGTGGACGATTGGTTATACCGGTCAGAGTCCGGAACGTTTGAAAAAGCATCAGGAAAACTGGGGCACTTTCGATTACACCACGCTGAAGGCTGAAGGCGGTCCCGCAGATGGAGATTTCTACGGCTTACCCTGGCCTTCCTGGGGACCACCAGAGATGAATCATCCGGGCACCCCCAATTTGTACGATACCTCAAAATCGGTAGCCGAAGGTGGATTGACCTTCAGGGCCCGGTTCGGCGTCGAGCGAAACGGGGTCAATTTGCTGGCCGAAGGCTCGTACGGCAAAGACTCGGAAATCAAGGATGGTTATCCCGAATTCTCCGACAAGGTGTTGAAGAAGCTGGGGTGGTGGAAAGATTTAACCCCAGACGAGCAAAAAGCCGCGGAAGGTCGAAACTGGAAAACCGACCTCTCGGGCGGCATTCAACGGGTTGCGATCAAACACGGCTGTTCGCCGTTTGGCAACGCCAAGGCGCGAGCGATGGTCTGGACCTTCCCGGATCCTGTTCCTATCCACCGCGAGCCGCTTTATACCTCGAGACGCGACCTGGTGGAGAAGTATCCCACCTACGAAGACAGGAAATCTTTCTGGAGATTACCGACGCGCTACAAATCGATTCAGGATGTCGATCATGCCAAGGATTACCCTTTAATTTTGACCTCTGGCAGGTTGGTCGAATATGAAGGTGGTGGGGATGAAACCCGATCGAATGCCTGGCTGGCGGAATTACAACAGGATATGTTTGTAGAAATACATCCCCGTGATGCCAACAACGCCGGTGTCAAGGATGGTGACGATGTCTGGGTAGAGAGTGCAGAAAAATCCAGGCTCAAGGTTAAAGCGCTGGTGACCAGGCGGGTCGGTTCCGGGGTTGCATTCCTGCCATTCCACTTTGCCGGCGTGTTTCAGGGTAAAAACCTCAAGCATAAGTATCCCGAAGGCGCCGCCCCGTACATTCAGGGTGAGGCCGCCAATACCGCGATGACCTATGGGTATGACTCGGTCACGCAGATGCAAGAATCCAAGTGCAGCCTTTGCCGCATTACTAAAGCTTAACTAGAGAGGAATTTTAAAATGGCTAGAATGAAATTCTATTGTGATGCGGAACGTTGTATCGAATGTAATGCCTGCGTAACCGCGTGCAAAAACGAGCATGATATCCCCTGGGGTGTCAATCGACGCAGGGTGGTAACGATCAAAGATGGGGTGCAGGGCGAGCGCTCGATATCGGTAGCCTGTATGCACTGTTCAGATGCACCCTGTGCCGCTGTCTGTCCGGTCGATGTGTTTTACACCAGAGACGATGGCGTGGTATTGCATGACAAGGACATTTGCATAGGCTGTGGTTATTGCTTCTATGCCTGCCCATTCGGGGCACCGCAGTTTCCAGAGGCAGGGGCTTTCTCTTCTCGTGGCAAAATGGATAAATGTACCTTTTGTGCGGGTGGTCCCGAGCCGGATCATAGCTCTGATGAGTACAAAAAGTACGGTCGTAATCGACTCGCCGAGGGTAAATTACCGCTTTGTGCAGAAATGTGTTCGACCAAGGCACTTTTGGCGGGCGATGCCAACATACTGTCCGATATCTACAGAAAACGTGTAATTTACCGTGGAGCCAGTGTACTCGACTGGGGTGTCGCTTACGATAACGCCAAGTTAAGAACCTGATCGAAGCTCAATTTGGAATATCAGGTTACTGATATTCATCGTGTCGCTACAATAATACCGATACAGGGATGTATCGGTACAGGGTCGGGGATGGGTTTAATTTCCAGCAGAGGACGAATCTGTGATTAGTCAATTTCTTTTCAGACGAGTAGAACAAGTGTTGAAACTGGTCGTTGCTTTCATCGTGTTACTGATGGTTTCATTGCCTCAAACGGCTCTGGCGGCTGAAGAAAACAAATTTGAAGGCGTGATCGCCAAGGATCCAGGGAGTGATTTGTGGCGCAATATCAGACAGAGGGATTTCGCGATAACCGGTACCAGTCAGATGAAGGCGACCGGTGCTAATATTCTGATCAATATATCGGGTGAAGCCTGGCGGCAATACCGCATGATGAAATTGATTCCCAGGGCGGGAATCGCCATATCTCTTGCCCTGGTCGGTATGTTTCTTTTTAGAATACTGCATGGAAAATTAGTGCTTGCAGCTGGGCGCTCGGGTAAAAAGATTTTACGTTTTACGCTCAATCAACGGGTTGCTCACTGGAGCAACGCTATCCTGTTTGTGACTCTTGCTCTCACAGGGCTGATACTCATGTTTGGCCGGAGCGTGCTGATTCCTGTTTTCGGTGCAGAAGGATTCAGCAATATCGCGGTCGTCACAAGAACCCTGCACAACTACCTCGGCCCGGCGTTTGCTGTTTCCTTAGTATTTCTGTTTGCGTTATTTGTCAAAGGCAACCAGATATCGTTAAAGCGCGACCTGGAATGGATACTCAAAGGCGGGGGACTAATAGGTGCTAAACATGTAAGCGCCGATTGTTACAACGTTGGTGAGAAAGGCTGGTTCTGGATAGCGACACTGGTGGGTGGTACTATCATAGTCAGTGGCCTGATTCTGGATTTCCCCATTTTTGGCCAAACCCGCGATACCATGGAATTTTACCACGTGATTCATAGCATAGCCGCGGTGATAATGGTTATCGCCTCGTTTGGTCACATCTATATGGGAACCATTGGGGTAGAAGCGACCTTCGAAGTGATGCAAACCGGTTATTGCGACAGTAACTGGGCAAAAGAACATCATGACCTCTGGTACGAGAAAAAGGTAAGTGCAGGCGAAGAAGTGTCGGCAGATTCTGTTCGTAGCGATACTGCAAGCCCAGTGTCCTCTACCCCCGAGCAAACCAGTTAAGCATAATTAACTAGTTACTGAATCTGAGACTTTATTAGGCAGTTTCTAACTCCTGTTGGTTGAACAATCGAGGCCTGATTAATTCAGGCCTCGCGTCTTCAGGTTCCTGGTTGAGGATACAGCCAGGCCGTCCATTATCTTGTGGTATATTGACAGCACTTAAACCAGGAAATCTTGATAGACAATTTTTTCATGGGGTAAAAGTAATGAATGAAGACGAATTAAATATGTCGATTCGTAAGTTTTTGAAGAAAGTGGGTATCACCTCGCAACGCGAAATAGAAAATACTATTAGAAACGCAATAGAATCCGGCCAACTCACCGATGAAAGTAGCGTCAATTTGTCAATGACGCTGAAAATAGATCACCAATCATCCGATGTTGTCATCGATGGTCAGATAAAACTTCAGCCTTAATATTTTCTTTCTGTAATAAACCTGGAGCCTGTCGGATTTGGGAAAACGTAGCGAGCAGGGTGGCGAGCTTTCTCCTGATCATCACCAGCACTGCCAAAACATTTAACAGCGGGTATGTAAATGTCTGAAAACATAATGACTGACGAAGAGCTAGACACTCATTTTCGAGAGCTGGTAGATATGTTTATCGATCAGGCCAACGAATTAGCGGAACATAGTAATCGGGAAAATATTGGCCTGGCTCTACTGCATGCGGCGTCGCGCTACAATGCCTTCGTCGTGTCAGCGCATGCGTCGGGCCTCAGCGAGTATGAGAAAAATATTAAAGGCGCCAGAACCTTTTTTTTATCGCAGTACGAAGAAATGCTCGATCAGAACTTTGCAGATTATAAAAAGGTATTCCAGGAGAACGGGACTAAGCCTCAATAGCACTGGCTTTAATTTCTTCCATTTGCTCCTGAATCATCTCTTCGTCCTCGATCATTATTGGATCACACAACAGGGTAACGGTGAATTCTGTTCCAGTTCCCAGGGTAGAGGTTACTTCTATGTTTCCACCATATCTGCGCACCAGGCCATAGCTGATAGATAAGCCCAACCCGGTGCCCTCACCCTGCGTCTTGGTCGTATAGAACGGATTAAATACCTTGCTGATGCTCTCCTCATCCATGCCGTGACCATTATCCCTGACGATTATCTGAATACCCTTGTCCTGAAAGTCACGCGTTTGAATCGTGACACAGCCATCCTTTTCCGGTAATGCCTGAATCGCATTACTGATCAGGTTGACAAGTACCTGCTGCAAATCCGGCTGATTAATATTGATTAACAGGGTGGATTTCAATGATAAATCGAAATCGTATGCGATACGCGAACGCAAATGGTGCACCAGTTTTAATGTTTCCTTGATCATTTGGTTGGCGTCGGTTTCATTGATGTAGCCAGCGTAAGAGTCTGGTTTGGCGTATTGCAGCAGGTTATTGGTGATATCCTTGATACGGTAGATTTGTTTTATCACCAGGTCGATTTCATCCTGCACAGGTTTGAGCTTTGATCCCATTTCGGCAATAATCACGTCCAGGTTACCCAGCATCACGGCGGTGGGGTTATTTATTTCATGTGCTACGCCGGCGGTGAGTTCGCCGAGCGCTGCCAGTTTTTCGGCAATCACCAGTTGTTGCCTGGTCTTGCGCAAAACCCTGATGGTGTTGGTCAACTCCTTATTTTTTAACTTTAACTCAGAAGTTCTCTCTTCTACCTTTTCTTCCAGCTCGTTGGCCCAGTTTTGAATCATCACTTTGCGCTCGTTCACAAGGTCGAGCATCACGTCAAACTCGCGAGCGAGCGAACCAATTTCGTCCTTGGATTCGATATTTCCGATCCTTTTCTCCTCACCTTCGCCTGTCGCCTGAACCACCGAGCTCATCAATTCGATGGGTTTGAATATAGATTTGGCACCTTGCACTGCGACCAGGCCGGTTAATCCCATTAATGCGAAAAACATCAACACAAGTACGATCAGTGCATTGATCAATGACTGGCGAAAAGGTGCTTCGAGGAATCCGGCGTACAACATGCCTATGCGATTACCATCAACATCCAGAATGGGTTCGTAAGACGAGATATACCAGTCGTTGACCACGAAAGCGCGGTCGATCCAGGTATGTCCCTGATCCAGTACGTTGGTTCTCACTTCATCCGAAACACGGGTCCCGAGTGCTCTTTCTCCCGACTTGATCGGGACATTGGTGGTAATGCGTACATCGTCGAGGAATACCGTCACGGTACCTATACTGCCGCTGATCAAACTGCCCGGACCGTATACCAGGTCTCGAATGACATCGACAAAGCTAAAGTTACCATTCAAAAGAACACCCCCATCCAGAATAGCGAGTACCCTGTTGTTAGAATCAACTATCGGGTACAGGGCTCTGATCATCATGCCCCGATCTTCAGTGATTTCGTCGGTTGGGCGTGCTCTGGGTGTATCGATCAACGGGAGTCTGACCAATGCAGCAAGATTTTCACTGGCGAGCTCAGAAGCGGAAAAAATTTCCACCCCTGATGAGGCAATTCCATTTTTAGCATTTTCGAGAGCTGAAGAAGGCCGAATCCCGCCGTGTTTTGATTCCTCTCCCTGTTGATGAATGGGATTGCCGTGCTGGTCGGTCAGGTGAATATAGGAAAAGGAGTAATCCTGCTGGAGTTGCTCAAGTTGCTGTTGTATAGATTTTGTGTTCCCGCGTGATAATGCGGTTCGAAACGTAAATGACTCGGCGGTTTTTCCCAGCGCATTCAGGTAATCGCGCTTTATCCTTTCGAATACATCATGCGATACCGAAAGATCGGTATTAACCTTGATGTAAAGCTGTTCATAACTGAAGGTAGCCCCCCAGTATATAGCGAGTACCAGCGCGATTGGCATCACCAGTAAGATCGGAAACAATACCAAAACCAGCACCTTATACCGGAGAGTGTGCCTGATTTTGTTGGCGATGTTGGTGATACCAATCATGATGTTGAACTACATTGCTTTAATCCAGGCTGATACTTTTCGTTCCAGGGTTTTGCGCGATACTCCCAGTAGTCTTGCGGCCGCTGACTTATTGCCTTTCTCCATTTCCAGAATTTTGAGGATGTGGTGTTTTTCAATATCCTGTAGCAGATAACTAGGGTCGGGAACCTGATTGGTGGTAATATTTTGCGCCGTACCGGATATACATGCGCTCGCAGGGGTATTTAATAACAGGCTGCGTTCGATTACATTTTTCAATTCGCGTACGTTTCCGGGCCAATGATGTGCAGACAGAAGCGTTAATTCGGCCTCGCTGAGCCTGGTTGGTTTGATGCCGAGACTGGCAGAAATCGTATCGATAAAATGTTGCGACAGTATTTTCAGGTCTTCAATTCGATCACGTAATGGCGGAATCTTGATGTTTAACACATTGAGTCGGAAGAATAGGTCTTCTCTGAATTCTCCCTCGTTGACCAGTTGCTCGAGGTTTCGGTTGGATGCCGCGATAATCCTGGCATCGACCGGTGTTTCCTGGTTGGAACCGACTGGGCGGATGGTTTTTTCTTCCAGTGCCCTGAGTAGATGTGCTTGCATCGAGACGGGCATTTCACCAATTTCATCCAGAAACAGGGTGCCGCCGTTGGCGTAACTGAATAATCCCTCACGCCCCTGGTGGGCACCGGTAAATGCACCTTTCACGTGTCCAAACAATTCGCTTTCCAGTAACTCTGCCGCCATCGCACCGCAGTTAACCGGTACAAAACTGCCGTTGCGACCGCTCAAATCATGAATACTCCTGGCTGCCAGTTCCTTGCCTGTACCGGTTTCACCTTCGATCAGAATCGTCGAAGGTGTCGAAGCCACGCGTTTGATTACCTCGTCGAGATTCTCCATCAACAGGCAGTCACCAATCATGCTTGAACTGTCGTAAATTTTGTCCACCTGGCGTCTGAGCACGAAGTTTTCCCGCTTCATTTCCAGGCGCTCAATACAGCGATCTATAGCCGTTAATATCTGGTCTATGCGAAAGGGTTTGATAATGAAATCGGCCGCACCAGCACGAATAGCGTCGATTGCAACGTCCAGATGAGCGTGTGCGGTGATAAAGATCACGCAGGTATTGCGACCGACGTCGCGTAATTCCTGCACCCACTCGACACCAGACTTTCCAGGGAGTTTTATATCGGCAATGATCAGGTCAAAATGACATCTTTGGCGTAATTCTTCAGCCCTGTCTATATCCTCCGCAGATTCGATCAGGCCGACGTATTTTGACAGCCCCTTGGTGAGGAAATTTCTGATGCCATGCTCGTCGTCAACCACCAGAATAGAGCGGTGTTTCAAATATTTCTTATCGGCTATTTCGTAGTTTCCGACAGACTCTTTCCGAATAGCTGCCTGGCTCACATTGTTATCCTGTTAATCGTGATAGATATGATAAATATACTAGGCTAAGGTTCAATGCATCAGGGGCTACTCTGCGGGTTTTGCAGTGGTGAGTCCGAGAATTTCCCAGTCCTGCATGCCGCCACGGTACCATTTGATCTTGTGCGCCGGATAACCGAAATTGAGCAGGGTTTTAATATTATTCGGCGCCTGCCCGCACCACATGCCGTTGCAAAACATGACCAGGGTTTTTGCACGGCTAAAGTCCCATAGACCTTCCAAATTTTGAGCATTTAACCGCTCTTCAAGAATTTCCCCAATCGATATGGGATCGGCACCCCTGGCAGTATTAAAACTGGTCCAGGGTATGTTAACTGCTCCTGGTATCGTACCCTTCGCGACCCAGTCGGGAGTACGAGTATCGATCACCAGGATGGATTCATCACCCTCGGCAATGCGCCTGAGATAACCAATCACCTCTAACTCGCCAATGGTTTCAACACCAGGTGCCAGCGATGAAGGCTGGATACAAAATGGCGGGCATTTTCTGGAGGTTTTGGCGAAAGCAGGATTGACTGTATTTTTCTGGTTTTGATTGCGCATGATCACTACGTTCTTGTTGCCATGTCTGACCATTACGCTTTCGATTTCGGGGGTGATATTGACTACAGCAGCAGTCACTAGCCCACCACTGAATATCAATATAGTAGTTACGCCAGCGAGAATTGATTTCTGTAGGCTCATTGGTTTGTTTTCCTCCGCTAGGTCAAATAATGTTGCTGCTTTTTATTCGGGCCACTTCAGCGAGCCTGTTTTTAACTGTCTGCCCAGGCATCGGGTCTCTTTACTGCATCGACATTCACAAAATCTGCGCGCTTGTCGTTATCTGTCAAGTCATGAACCTGCCCGTATTTGAACGGGAAAGGGTTATGCAGAGGCTCCCCGCTATTATTATAGTTCAGGGCAGGTCGGTAGCAGAATTATTCTTTCGGCAAGATCAGTGTAGTCAAATCGATCGTGTGTAATACCGTCTCATTTTCAAAATAAACCCTGAAACCGCTGTATATCCATGCGCTTATGGGTGGATCGCCGATTGGTTCATGACGCTGGATAGGTTCGCCGAAATCGTCCAGCACCGCTTCCATGCTGACGCCGCGCATCGGCATGGTTTGTTTTTGCTCGCTTGGCTTATGACCGGGTATGGTCAGGGTGCCTGCGCTCAATGGTGTTAGGAACAGGCTAACGGTTAGTAAAAGAATATAAAATCCAGTACGCATTTTTTCTCCTGGTGAACTTCGCCGAATCCATCATTAACAGGCGCCGGAATTACCCCTTAACAGCTTGACAACCACTATAACACGCCAAAGGATAGAGACAACAGGGTGTTACACACAAGATACATGAGATCGCATCTGGTGGAGACCTGTATATTCGTGGTTTAATCCGCAGCATGAATTTACCGCTGGAATTGTTTATCGGCCTTCGCTACACGCGGGCCAAACGACGCAATCATTTTATTTCCTTTATTTCGCTGATTTCAATGCTTGGAATCGCGTTGGGGGTGATGGCGCTGATTGTAGTTTTATCGGTCATGAATGGATTCGAAAAGGAACTCAGAAGTCGTATTCTGGGTATGGTATCGCATGTCACAGTAACCAGTTTCGATAATCGCCTGCAGGACTGGGAGACCCTTAATGATCAAATCATTTCGCACCCGTCGGTCATAGGTAGTGCGCCCTACGTAGAGGCCGAAGCCATGCTGTCAAACCTGTCTTCGGTGAGCGGCACTCTGGTGCGGGGTATCGATCCAGACTATGAACCCCAGGTATCTGAAATTCACCAGAACATGACTTTCGGAAAGCTTTCCGATCTGCGCTCCGGTGATTACGGCATTATCCTGGGCACCGGTCTTGCAAACTCGCTAGATGTGGTTCCTGGTGACCGGGTGACCATGATCACGCCGCAATCTACCGCTTCCCCGATCGGATTTCTGCCACGCTTGCGTCGTTTTTTAGTAGTCGGCCTATTTGAAATAGGGGTATACGAATACGATAGAAGCACGTCGATCATCCATGTCGATGACGCGAGCCGGCTGTTCAGGCTAGACGGCGGGGTTAGTGGTCTACGGTTAAAGCTTAAGGATATGGACGATGCACCTTTGATCCGGAGCGAATTGCGAGATCGAATCGGGCTCGAATATTGGGTATCAGACTGGACTCTGAGGCACAGTAACTATTTCAAGGCGGTACAGACCGAAAAGACCGTGATGTTTATTATACTTTCGCTAATCATTGCGGTGGCGGCCTTTAATATCGTATCTACGCTGGTAATGGTGGTGACCGATAAACAGTCCGATATCGCGATACTGCGTACTATCGGTGTGTCACCCACGTCAATCATGTGGGTGTTTATGGTGCAGGGCACACTGATTGGGGCGATCGGTACGCTATTCGGGGTGGGAAGTGGTGTATTGGTGTCCTCTTACATCGACGTGATCATCCCGGCGCTGGAACAGTTCTTTCAGACTCAGTTTTTACCTACAGGTGTTTATCCAATCACCGAGTTGCCATCGGATATGCGTCAGTCGGATGTGATCAAGATATCGGTATTATCATTTTTCCTCTCGGTAGTTGCCACCCTGTACCCGGCCTTGAGAGCCTCGAGGATGCGTCCCGCAGAGGCCTTGAGTTATGAGTAAGCCGGTGATTGAAGCCATCGATATTCACAAGACGTTTCAGCAGGGCAAGCTGGATGTTGAGGTACTCAAAGGTATCAATTTTAGTGTCAGTGCAGGAGAAACCCACGCGATTATCGGAGCATCCGGGGCTGGTAAGAGTACCTTGATGCATTTGCTCGGCGGGCTGGATCATGCCAGTGCAGGCGAAGTAAAAGTAATGGGTCAGCCGATTTCAGAATTGTCGGAAAAAAAGCTGGGTTTGTTACGTAATAGGCACCTGGGGTTCATTTATCAGTTTCACCACTTATTACCCGAGTTTAGTGCACAGGAGAATATTGCGATGCCGTTACTGGTACGGCGTCAAAAACGAGAATTAGCCAATGCCAGTGCACTCGGGTGGCTCGACAGAGTGGGGCTTGGACAGAGAGCTCGCCATAAACCGGGTGAACTCTCGGGGGGTGAGCGTCAGCGTGTCGCACTGGCGAGGGCACTTGTCACTTCACCCGATTGCCTGCTTGCCGATGAGCCGACCGGTAACCTGGATTTGAAAACTGCCAGGCAAATGCTTGAGTTGATGCTGAATTTAAATCAGGTCAGGAAAATTGCGCTAGTGGTAGTGACCCACGATATGGATATAGCCCGGCGCATGCAATTTCGCTGGCGCATGGAAGATGGCAAGCTAAGCCGTGAATCTTGAAGCAACCGGGGGGCTCCTAATGCGATTTGTTGTTAACCTCTCGGTCCCTGCGTATTTTCAGGTGAGTCCAGATATGGTAGCGCCACATGCCTCTGACCGTCAAGAAAGATACGATAGATGCAACAACCCCGACCAGCAGGCATCCCAGCAGGAAGGGTTGCCAGATATGAATAAAGCCTGAAACCAGCCAGTCGAAGTTTAGTTCGAAGTTGAAATTATCGGCATCCGTACCCAGGATCCATGATCCCGTCAGGTAACAAAAATAAAATATCGGTGGAATCGTTATCGGATTGCTGATCCAGACAGTGCTGACCGAGATCAGTATATTGTAGCGCAGTATTATCGCGAAAATTGCCGCGATCAACATCTGAACAGGTAGTGGGATAAAAGCGCAAAAAACTCCCAGGGCTATAGCGCCAGAACAGGATTTCCGATTGATATGCCAGAGGCTCGGATCATGTAATCGGTGTCCGAGAAGTCCAGTCCATCGATTTCTCGTTATTGTATCCGGGTGGGGCAGGTATTTCTTAAACAGTTTTCTTGGCATGTGATTGTATTATAGATGCTATTAGCCTAATGTGTAATGCGATAGCCCGGATATCAAGCAGAGAACTATCAAACCTCTGTTGTTAGATATGCGGAATACAGGGAAGTTCGAGTTTATACACTGCACAGGGACGGCATGGTCAGTAACGCGTTAGCGATAGCATTGGGTTCGATGCTCGCTTTTTATGGCAGCGATATTCCAGATCGTTTCTGGATTTCATATCTGCCAGTGTTGCTGATTTTCGCCTGTTTTAACCCGCGATACCGGTTTTTCATATTGACAGGCACGGCCTATCTCTGGACCTGTCTGCATTTACTACACGCACTGGAATCGAGACTTTCGCCCGATTTTAATAATCGAATAGTTCAACTGACCGGTGTGATCGCCAGTATACCAGAAACCCGGTCACAATCGATTCGTTTTATACTCAAGCCTGAAATCATAACAGGGTATCCCCATACTCTACCCGGGCAAATTCGCCTGAGCTGGTATCGAACCGAGCAATTACCTGTCGCCGGGGAACGCTGGCAATTATTGGTCAAGTTGAAAACGCCGGTTGGATTTCAAAATCCGGGTGGGTTCGATTACGAACGCTGGCTGTTTGTTAAGGGTATCGGCGCCACCGGTTATGTCCGAATATCAAATCTGAATCAAAGGCTCGATCAGTCACCTCCCTGGCATATCGATCGCTGGAGAACTCGAATACTGAAAGGGATCAATCACTATTGTACCTCCTGCGATAATGCCGGCTTGATCAAGGCACTCGCGATTGGGTATCGCGGCGATATCCAGTCGCGCCATCGAGAGATATTGCAGGACACCGGCACCGCTCATCTATTGGCCATTTCGGGCTTGCATATCGGCATGGTTGCCGCCTTGTTCTTCGCCCTGGGACGCTGGATTTGGCAAATCTGGTTTTTTCGGTTAATCCAGAACCGAATATTATTCTCGGCTTCGCTGGCTTTTTCAGGGGGGCTGATATACGCGGCCCTGGCGGGATTCAGCCTTCCGACCGTACGCGCACTGGTTATGCTAGCGGTCATATTTCTTGCCCTGCAATTCAGATCCGGAATCAATTTGCTCAACAGTGTCGCAATCGCAATTGTACTGATCCTGATTGTCGATCCGCTCGCGATCGGATCTTCTTCATTCTGGCTGAGCATTGGAGCCTTGCTGGTCATTGCCTTTGCACAATTTCTACTTCCAGGGTCTTTGAACCGCTGGAAACAGATGCTAGGTATCCAGCTAATGTTTTCCATCATGTTTATTCCGGTCAGTATTATTTTATTCGATCAAATTAACCCGGCCAGTTTTCTTGCCAATATCCTGGCGATACCACTCGTCAGCCTGGTGATTGTGCCGCTTGGTCTGATGGGCAGTTTCCTGGGTAGCTTTGATATCGGGGTATCGGAGTGGTTATTTATCGCGAGTGATAGTCTCCTGACCTGGTTATTAGCTTATCTGAATTTATTGCTGAATCTGGGTCTTGGCGCCTATCGGGGCGGTGGGGTCCCCTATACCATTATTTGTCTTTCGGCTATTGGATTGATCGTCCTGTTGCTACCCGCTGGAGGTATCGCCAGGAAACCCGCTTGCCTGTTACTGGTGTTGCCGTTGTTTTGGCATCGGCCTGCACTGGAATTCGGTGCTTATAAATTGACCCTGCTCGATGTAGGCATGGGAACTTCTGTAGTGATACAGACCAGAAATCATAGTCTGGTCTACGATTTTGGCCCAGGTAATGATCAGGGGTACGGTGCCGGGCTTTGGGTGCTCAAACCTTTCCTGCAACACCAGGTTATAGCAGCACCAGATTTGATGATCCTCAGCCACGTAGACAGGGATCATAGCGGTGGTTTCCATAGCTTTAGGTATAGCTACGACCCTGCACGGCTGGTCTCTGGTACACCGAAGGAGGTGCGAGAAACATTCGATTTGCAATTACCGGTTCGATCCTGCCATAGCTATCCCTCCTGGCGATGGGACGGAGTAGATTTCGAATTTTTAACGACCCCTGGAACCGAGGCTTTTAGCAGCCGCAATAATCGCTCCTGTGTCCTCAAGATCAGTGGATTTCAGGATACCCTGCTCGCTGGTGATATTGAGTCAGAGCAGGAATTAAGGCTGGTCAATACCTGGCCGGATCGTCTTTCGGCCACCATACTGCTGGCGCCACATCACGGTAGTACCACCTCGTCGACACCGGCCTTCGTGCGTCGCGTCAATCCAGATATCGCTTTATTCACCGTTGGGAAGAGTAATCGCTGGGGTTTTCCCAGGCCCGAGGTGCTGGAAGTCTATCGCAGTGTCGGCAGCAAAATACTTCGTACCGATCAACAGGGGGCAATCACGGTTTATAGTGAAAGAAATGGCGTCAGGCTGGAAAAACACCGAACACGAAACCCGAAACTCTGGTACTGATTCTGCCTATGCCCTTGCGAGTTAGGCTGATTTACGAGAGCATCGATAAACCGGTACCTATGCGGCGTTTTCTTAACGGCAATCGTTTCATCGCCGACTCGATTACAGTATTATGTGCGGCATTCAAATTGGAGGTAAAAAGCGTGCTGGAACTGGTTCAGGCAGGAGGCTGGCTGATGCTGCCTATATTGCTGTGTTCGATAATCGCGGTAGCCATAATTACCGAACGATTGTGGACCCTAAGACACAAAAAAGTGCTCCCGGAAAAGCTACTCGGCGGTATCTGGAAGCTGATGAATAAAAATGCGCTGACCGACGAACACATCGTCGAAATAGAAAATGGTTCGATGCTCGGTAAAGTGCTTGCTGCTGGATTGATCAGTCGTCATTTACCTCGCAGTCTGATTCGTGAAAGTATCGAGGAGACGGGTCGCCATGTGGTGCACGAAATGGAGCGGTTTATGAATACCCTGGGTACCATTTCGACTATCACCCCCCTGTTAGGACTACTGGGTACGGTAATCGGCATGATCAAAGTATTTACCGTGATAACAACGATTGGAGTCGGTGATCCCGCACAACTGGCGGGCGGTATATCCGAAGCCTTAATCACCACTGCAGCCGGATTAACCATCGCCATTCCCAGCCTGATTTTTCACCGGCACTTAAAACGAAAAATCGATGAACTCGTGGTCGGCATGGAGCAGGAAGCGATGAAACTGGTTGAGTTCCTGCTCGGCGATCGTAAAAAGCTATCCTGAAATGAAATTTATCAGCACTACACCGGTAGAAGAAGTCAGTATCAACCTGACGCCACTGATTGATGTGGTTTTTTTATTACTGATATTTTTCATGGTATCGACTACCTTCGATACGACCTCCCAACTTAAAATAACTTTGCCCGAAGCCAGCGATCGGCAAACTACCAAAGTGTCTGAGAAACTCAGTATAGTGATTGACTCCGAAGGGCGTTTTTATCTCAACTCTCGCGAATTATCGAGTAACAAGAGCGCGGCATTGATGGCCGCAGTAGAGCGTGCGCTAAATGGTGCGGATATTCCGATTGTGATCCAGTCGGATGCAGCGTCGCCGGTGCAATCGCTGGTGACTGCTATGGATGTGATCGGCAAACTCGGGCTGAGCCAGGTTTCTATCGCTACTACACGGCCGCTAGAGTAGGCGATACCCTCATGCAATATACGAACTACTATATGATCAGGTTTTAGATGCAATCTATTTCTGGTAATCCAACGGGTGTATCTGCCTACCGGGCGCTGTTAGCGCTGGCATTTGAACACAAGGCTTATTTTTCGCTCGCTATCCTGGGAATGATCGTGTTCGCCGTATCCGATGCAGCATTTGCTTACATGATGAAGCCGATGCTGGACGATGGTTTTATCGACCGTGATCCGTTCATCATCAGTTTAATTCCGATAGCGATAATTTTGATTTTCGTGGTGAGAATGGTTGCTGTATTCTTGCGTACCTATTGTATGGATTATATAGGCCGCAAAGTCATCAACTCATTGCGCAAGCAGATGTTTGACAAACTGATGACCATGACCAGTGAAGAATACGACCAGTCGTCGTCTGGCTCGATCATCACGCGTTTTTCATACGATGTTGAGCAGGTTGCGGGCTCGGTATCATCGTCACTCACTGCCTTCATCCAGGACAGTTTGCGCATTATAGTACTGCTCGCATATATGTTTTGGCTCAACTGGCAATTGACCCTGATTTTTCTGCTCGCTGGCCCCATTGTTTTCCTGATAGTGGTTCGAATTTCAGGTCGTTTTCGCACTATCAGCAAGAGAATACAAACTTCGATGGGCGATGTTTCACAAATTGCCCAGGAAGTGATCGATGCTAACCGAGTGGTAAAAATTTTTGGCGGTGAAGACTACGAGCGCAACAGATTTGAACGGTTCAATCAGCACAATTTAAGACTTAACCTGAAAATGTCGGTTGCAAAGGCGGTTAGTATGCCGCTTATCCAGCTCATCGTGGCGGTCGCTTTCGCGTCGATTGTCGCCTTTGCAACCTCGGAATCGATGCGCGGAATTATTACCACGGGTGATTTCGTTTCATTCATATTTGCGATGACTATGTTGCTCTCGCCTATGCGTGTGTTGTCGTCTATTAATGCGAGTATTCAAAGGGGTATCGCTGCGGGAGAAGCCATTTTTGAATTTATCGCACGACTGAGTGAAAAGGATGAAGGCCAACAGGAGTTGCCACACCGGGCCCAGGGACATCTATCATTCAAACAGGTTGCGTTGCGCTACCAGGGAAACGAGCAACTGGTTCTTAAAGATATCAATTTTGAGGTCAAACCCAACCAGACTATTGCAATCGTGGGACGTTCGGGCAGTGGAAAATCAAGCCTGGTCAACCTGATACCCCGCTTATACGAAAACGATAGTGGTGAAATCCTGTTGGATAGCATACGAATTCAGGACTATAGACTCGCGGATCTACGCCGGCAAATTGCCTATGTCGGTCAGGACGTGCGTCTGTTCAACGATACGGTTCGCAATAATATTGCCTACGGTATCGGACACGAAGTGGACGATGAAAAAGTTATCGAAGCCGCGAAGCAGGCCTATGCCTGGGAGTTTATCGAGAAGATGCCTGACCAGCTCGATACTGAAGTTGGCGAACGCGGGGTGCTTTTATCAGGCGGGCAAAGGCAACGCATTGCGATTGCACGGGCGTTGCTCAAGGATGCACCAATCCTGATTCTTGATGAGGCAACCTCGGCGCTGGATACCGAGTCCGAACGCCATATACAGCACGCTATCGAAAATTTGATGAGCAATCGTACGACCCTGGTGATCGCGCACCGGCTTTCAACCATCGAGCATGCAGATTACATTCTGGTTCTGGATCAGGGAAAACTGATCGAACAGGGTAATCACGCCAGCCTGTTGAAGGAGGCAGGAATCTACGCAAAATTGCACGGAATGCAGTTCCGCGATAATGGTGCAGGCATCCAGACCCTGGCTGATCCGAGTAAGGCCCCAGATCGGTCTATTGCACTCGATAAATCGGAATTGGGTCACTGGATGAGTGCATCGAGCCAAAAGCGGCAGGGTTGGTGGCTGTGGTCGATGAATCCGTTAGCGATTCTATTGATGCCTTTATCGCTGCTGTTTTATATCGCTTC
The DNA here is from genome assembly GCA_022563685.1 of Pseudomonadota bacterium. Classification (GTDB taxonomy): domain Bacteria; phylum Pseudomonadota; class Gammaproteobacteria. The sequence goes on from JADFMY010000002.1 coordinate 21,598, forward strand.
TGGCATTCGACGTTTTTGTTACCGTAGCGGCCTGTTACGATCGGCTCGTTTGCCGATAACCACTATTGTCGTTGGGAATATTACCCTGGGGGGTAATGGTAAAACGCCGGTCGTGGTTGCACTGTATCAACTCTTAACCGCAAAAGGCTTTCACCCGGCTATCGTGACTCGCGGTTATAAGAGCGGGCATGAAAAGAAAATTCAAATACTGGCCGGGGGTAAAACCGATCATCGGGCCGGTGATGAAGCGAATATGATGTCTGAGATATGCCAGTGCCCGGTCGGTGTTGGCGCCAATCGAGTCTCGGCTGCTCGAGAAATTCTGGAAAAATATCCTCAAGTTGACATTATTTTATGCGACGATGGACTGCAGCATTATGCCCTGCAACGGGATATTGAAATCGCTGTATGCCGTTACGTTGCGTTCGGTAATGGTTTGTTGATTCCGGCTGGTCCGATGCGTGAGTCACGCGAGCGCCTGCGGCAAGTGGATATCACAATTAACCGCGACAGCCCCCAGGTGATTGAATCTCTCGGTCAGGTCTGGAACCTGGCAAACCCCGAACAGCGACAGCATATATCGGAATTTAAAGGCCAGCAGGTTCATGCGCTTGCCGGGATCGGGTTTCCAGAATTTTTCTTCGCCAGTTTAAGGCAAATGGGCATAGACCCAATCGAACACGAATTTCCCGATCATCATGAATTTACCCAACAGGATCTTGATTTGAAACCCGAGTTACCGATACTGGTGACGCACAAGGATGCAGTGAAATTAAAAGGCATGTCGATACACAATGTCTGGGTAGTATCGCTGACGATTGAGCTGTCACAGGAAGTACAGGATAAATTTTTACACCTACTGGAGACCAGGCACCATGGATAAACATCTGCTCGATATCCTGGTGGATCCAATCACCAAGGGTCCACTGATCTACGATAAGAAACAGCAGGAATTGCTGTCCAGGACATCACGCCTGGCTTACCCGATCAGGGACGGCATCCCTGTCATGCTACCCGAAGAGGCGCGTGAACTCAGCAGTGAAGAGATAGAAAACCTGGGATAGCAATTCAATGTGCGAAGATACTGGGCCAGGTGTCGATACCGGGGTCGACCTTCACGGAGGAAATCAAGGATATCTGTGTCGAGGCGATCGACGCTACCCGATACGACCGTATAGGGCAGCGCAATCCATATTCTTTAAGGAGAAGAAATTAATTCGGCGTCGAGTTCGGAGAGAAAAAACTACCTATCAACAACACCAGACTGATGACCAAAAGCATGACCGACATGACCATTAATATTTCGGCCATGCTGAAGTTCAAGGCTATGAGCGGGGTGTAGCCGCAGGCGGTTTGTACTTCGAACATCATGGGAAACCAGCTATCCAGAGCGAACCAGGGAGGGAGGCCGGCATCCATAACGCAATCGCCGAATACCCAGCCGCGTTCAACCGCCAGCACTTGCCAGCTACGTTCGACGAAGCCCATCATTACGACGCTGTTGAGCAGGTGGAGTGTTCGATTGATCAGGCTGTATCCACCCAAAAACACCCCAAAAATAGCGACCAGGATAAAACCGAGGACCCAAATACGTATGTGGATACACAAAACGCAGGGCCACTCGTCGAGCATGTACTGATAGTACAGCGCGACTCCTTCGAGCGTAATACCGAGAAGCAAAAGGAACACCCAGTAAATGCGGTGTTGGCTAAATCGAATGGCTGCATTCATCATGAGCGTGGGTTCTCCTGTAGTCGGGATTCGAGCCTGAGATCGAGATGGTTCATTAAAATTCCTCACGCCGAAAGCTGACCATCGGAACCAACCAGCTTCGCATACAATTCTGGGTCGGTCGCACCCTCGGTACCAATAATATAAACGCGACTCGATTCAACCAGACCCAGTCGCTGCGAATCTTCCCGGCTATGGCGTGCAGTAATCAGTGCCGCCAGACCGGCAACGGCCGATTCGCCCGCTTCAATTTGTGGGTCGCCATTAAACCCCCGCGCCAAAAGCTGCATGGTTAGGGGTACACAAGCCTCGTTCACGGTGATGAAATCATTCGCACCGATACTCAGAAATTCCCAGGCCAGGGCAGAGACTTCTCCGCAGGCGAGACCCGCCATCAAGGTATCAAGGTCGCCTTCAACCACCACCGGCGACCCCTGCCGGGCGCTTTCCTGAAGACAATTGGCATTCTCTGGTTCGACCACGATAAATCGGGGTCGCTGCTCGCCCCATAGTTCCCAGAAATAGGCACAGACTGCCGAGGCAAGGCCACCGACGCCCCCCTGGATGAAAACATGGGTGGGAATATCCCCATTCATTTGCTCGATTGATTCAGCCAGTAACACAGTATAGCCCAGCGCCACGTCACCTGGGATATCCATATAACCCTCGTAGCTGGTGTCGGACACAATGGTGCGGCCGAATTGTCTGGCATCGGCGTCGGCCTGTTTCACCGAGTCGTCGTAGTTGCCGCTAGTGCGAATCACCTCGGCGCCGAAAGCCTCTATTGCCTGTTGACGCCCCTGTGAAACATCGCGGTGGATATAAATCACACAGGGGCAATCGAACATCTGGCAACCCCAGGAAACCGAGCGTCCATGATTGCCATCGGTCGCACAACTGATCGTGGCCTGACGCACGATATCGTCGAATTTTTTGTCGAGTAAGTCCTGCACACTCGGTTCCACACCGGTTGCTTTTTCAACCTGTGCCTGTAACTCACGGGCAACTGCATAAGCGCCACCCAGGGCCTTGAAACTCTTCAGGTGAAACCGATGCGACTCGTCTTTATACCAAATTTTTGCGACCCCGATATCCCTGGCCAGGTGATCCAGTGCATGCAGTGGTGTGGTGCAATATCCTGGCCATTGAGAAATCACGTCGATGGCTAAGCGAGACCTTTCCAGGTTGGCAATATTTTTTAGATGATCAGGATACCGGCCTCGAGTTTCAGCGGCTGGATTATTAAAGTGACTGAGGTACCCGTTAACTGAAAGCATCGTGATCGGCAAGCGTAAAACAAAGGCGTCAGTCTACCTGAGAGTTCGAAGGAATAAAGGCCAATTCACCCGTGCCGGCCTTAATTACCCATCGTCATTCCGGACGCAGCGCCGCTGCGATCCGGAATCTATTACTACGGTATTTTGGTCATATCCTGGGGAGTCAAGCCCGACACTATCTATTTTAGACCCTCAAATTTCGAATAAATTCCACCCAATTCAGGTGAATTTAGCACCCCATGCCATGTCTAAAACAATAGAGAAAACAACCACCTACAGAGGTACTGAGGTGTATCATGAAGCGCATAATATTGTTTGTCGCCGCTTTGTTGTTTCTAGACCTTGTGGCGGCCAAATCTGTACAGAGTAATCTGAACGATAACCTTGTCCTGATCTACAGCCAGGGTCAATCCCACGATTTAGGCAGGCAGGGTGTCTACAACTATTCTACCCTTAGCAAGGTACAGTCAATCGGATTTATGCAAAACATACCGCTGACACCCACCATCAACGTCGGCCTTGGCCTGATGTTTGGTGGCATCGAGATAGAAATTGAAACGCAGTCATCGATGGTTCGGTTTCGAGATGCCGATATCGATATCGATGGATTGCTCAGAGTCAATGCGAAAATCGAATTTGCCGATATCATCCCCTACGTGAATCTGGGTTATCACCTTGAAGACCGTAAACAACGCTTAAGTTTTTCGGCCAATGCCGGTATCAAGTTGTTACAGTTATCGAGTGTATCGGTCACTCTCGACGGCGAGGTCGGCGATCTGCTCGAACATCAAACAGGCGTCGTATCCAGATTACAGGATGCAATCAGGCAGGATCTCGATGCATATTACCTGGAACCTGTAATAAGTATGCACATGAACTACCTGTTCAACTAGGCTAAATTAGCCAGTTCCATATCGGGCAGCCTGTTCAGGGTCGTCGAGCTTTTAACTGCGCAATTTCTCATTCGCCGGATCGTAGGCAGCCTCCATTTCTATATGCGCTACGCGTGTGCCTGTGGAGGTATCGATGGTCACTTCCAGGCCCTGCGCTATCAGCTCCGGTTTTAAATAAGCGAAGGCCAGACTTTTGCCGATTCGATGGCCAAAGGCGCCGCTGGTGGTCAGGCCGATCAGGTCACCCTTGTGGTAAACCGCTTCGTTGCCGTAGCATTCGCAGGGGATATCGTCGTCGAACACCAGGTACGCGAGCTGGATGCTAAAGTCTCCGATGGCCCGATCCTTCAGGTTTTCGCAACCGATAAAATCTCGACTGGTATCGATGAAGCGATCCATGCCCGCCTCGAGTCCGCTGATCTCTTCGGTAAATTCACTGCCGTAGGCCCGGTACATTTTTTCCATGCGCATCGAATTAAACGCATAACCGCCAAAGTTTCGCAGGCCACAGTCTTCGCCGACGCGGCAAATCGAATCGTAAATCGACAGTAATTGATAAGACGGCATGTGCAACTCGTAACCGAGTTCGCCCGCGTAGGAAACCCGTATAACCCGCACCGCGGCACTGTCGATCTTGACTTCTCTGGCGTGCAGCCAGGGAAACGCACCGTTCGACAGATCTTCCTCGGTCATTTGTTGCAGAATTTCGCGCGCGCGTGGACCGGTCAGCAACATCGAACTGATTTCCTCGGTGACGTTTTTAATTTCGACTTCGAATTCATCGGCGTTTAGTTGCATCCAGTGCAGGTCTTTGTGCTCGGAACCGATCGCCGAGACCAGGTAAAAATGATCATCGGCGAGGCGCGTAATCGACACTTCGCACATGATGCCGCCGTTTGGCAGGTGGAACAGGCTTAGACCAATACGGCCATTCTTGCCTGGTATGCGGTTACACGACAGGTGATCGAGAAAGGCAAAGGCATCCTTACCTGTCACTTCGTACTTGGCCGAACCGGATAAATCGATGATACCGGCTGCATCGCGCACTGCGCTGCATTCCTCGCCAACTACCTCGTGCGCCTCGCTGTGCGCCCAGGTCAGGTTCTCGCGACGGACATCGTCGGTGGTGAACCAGAGTGCCTTTTCATAACCCTGGACCACACCGTGAATGCAGCCTTTTTCGAGTAAACGCGCGTATAGAGGACTGGTGCGCATCGGGCGGCCATGGGGGCGGTTTTCGTTGGGCGCGGCAACCTGGTACATCAATTCGTAGGACTCGATGGCCTTGATAATGCAGTATTTCTTATCTGGCCAGTCACCAAAGCGACGGCTGTCCAGGGGCGCCATATTGATTTCGGTCTGTCCGTGCACCATCCATTGCGCCATGTATTTACCGATGCCACCCTGGGCGATACCGATACTCGCACCGCAAAGGTTCCAGAAGTTACGCAAACCGGCCTGTGGGCCAGCGAGTATATTGTCGTCCGGTGTATGCGTGATCGGGCCATTGACGACGGTTTTGATCCCGACTTCTTCGAATTTGGGTGTTAGCTCGAAGCAGCGCTGCAGAAAAGGCATCAGGCGGTCGACATCGGGCTCGAATAATTCTCGGTCAAAACCCCAGTCCATGCCGTTCAGTGCCCAGGGCTTGGAGCCCCACATTTCATAAGGGCCGACCAGGAAGCCGAACCCTTCCTGCCGAATATAAGCCGAGCTGTAAGAGCTGCGACACACGGGCAATTCCCAGCCCAGAGCCTCGATATCCGGGTGGGTTTCGGTCACCAGGTATTGATGTTCGAGGTTGATTAATGGTACCTGCACGCCAACCATGGCGCCGACTTCCGGGGCGAAGCAACCGGCTGCATTGACCACGTGCTCGGCGATGATGGTGCCCTTGTCGGTTACCACTTCCCATTCGCCTGAGGGCAGGGCATTGATGCCGGAAACACAGGTGAAGCGATAGACTTCTGCGCCCTTGTCGCGCGCCAGTTTTGATAAGGGCATCACCACCGAAGTGGGGTCGACGTGACCATCGTTTGGCGTGCTGACGATGACGCGCGCCTGGTCGAAATTCATGAACGGGTTGCGTTCACGCGCCTCTTCCTTGCTGATGATATTGAATTCAAAACCGACGCTTTTCGCACGGCTCTCGAGGTTACGGAACCACTCTTCTTCGACTTTGGTATAACCGACGCGAATACTTCCGGTCTGATGAAAGCTCGACGCCTGGCCGGTTTCCCGCGGCAAAATTTCGTTGTACAGTTTGATCGTGTAATTGTGAATTTGCGCCACGGTCATATTACCGATGAAATTGGAACACAACCCCGCTGCGTGCCAGGTGGAGCCGCTGGTGAGTTCGCCTTTCTCCACCAGAGCGATATCGGTCCAGCCTTCCCTGGTCAGATGATAGAGCAGGTTAACGCCAAGTACCCCACCGCCGATGATCACTACTCTTGCATGACTTTTCATAGGTTTACCTGGTTCTTGTTAATGTTGGTAAAATAAATACTGGATATTATGTGATTAACTGCTACGCCCATAGGCTTCGCGTGGTAAAAATATAGGAAATTGTTCGCGTATTTTAAGATCGATTTCATCGCTGATATGGGTCGGGTGGTAAGTGCTTAAGATTTCTTTTTTCCTGGCGATCGCCTTTTCCAGTATCACCGGCTTGTTTTGCTCGGCCCATTCGTTAGGGCTTAAGCGATTGCTAAATTCAGGGTAAATATATTCGGTCTGCATCACTTCGAGTGTTTGTTCGGTTCCGAGATAGTGGCCCTTGTTACCGAGACACACGTCTTTTAACACTTCGAAACTCAAGGTATATTCGTTGACTTCGATGCCGCGGGTAATGCGCATAGCGGCGCCGAGGATATCGTTATCGAGCAATAGCGACTCGGGACAGGCACCGAGCAGGCTGGCGTACATGCCTGCCGATTCGTAGATTATATTGGCCCCGGAGATTGCTGCGCAAGCGGTGGTGTAGGCGCGTTCGGCGCCACCCTGAAAATCCGGGAATTTCGAATCGGTCATGCCGCAGGCGGTACCGGTCGGCAGGTTATAAAAGTGGCCCATTTGCGCGCAGGCAGACGACAGGATAGCCTGCTCGGGCGAACCCCCGCTCATCGCCCCGGTTCGCAGATCCGATACCAGCGGCCAGGTGCCGAGAATCGCCGGTGCACCGGGTTTGATTGCGTTGATATACACCAGACCACCCAGGCATTCGGCCCAGGCCTGGGCGACTGCACCCGCCAGGCAGGCGGGCGATGTGGCGCCCGACTGGCCGGCGGACACCAGCAATACCGGCATGCCGCCTTCGACAGCGGTTTTCATACAGCCGAGGGCTTCTTCGGTAAATTTCATTGGTGGTACCACGTGGCAGCAGGAAATGCTGACAAATGGTCGTTCGCGCCATTTATCCTCGCCGCCTGCAATGATATGCAGCATCTTCAGACTATCTTCGAGATGGTGAACTTCGGTCCAGCTTGCGCCCACGTGCTTGCTGGTGCCGAGCACCGAGTTATAGGTGGTATTGATATCCATCGCATAGTTATCGGTGACATCGCGCAGTACGCAGGTGCGTTGGAACATGTGGATGTGTTCGCATAGATCCGTGATGCGCGCCATGTCGTACAGATCCTGCGCAGTGGATTCGCGGTATTCGTTATTTTCCGGGTCCGCGATCAAGACCGCCGCGCCAGCGGTTGAAAAGTGCACCCTTTGACCGCTGAGATCCAGATCGTGTTTCGGATCCTGGCCATGTAAAACCAGGTCGCGACAGCTTTTTTCCATCGCTTCTTCGACTACCTGGCGTGGAAATTTAAGGCGCTCATCTTCATAGGTAGCACCGATCGCGGTACAAGTTTCGATGCAATGCGGCGTAGCCTGGGCAAATCCAACTTGTTCCAGAATTTTGAATATGGTCTCGTTGATGGCTTCGATATCAACATCTTTGAGGGGCCTGTAGTGCCCGCCGGTTTCGCCGGCATGGACCGGTTTCAGTTCTTCTGCAAGTGCCGCCTTGCGTAAGGCTATTTTGGCCTGTCTGCCGCCGGATCGTCTTCCCATATTTGCTTACCTCAAGTCTGGTCGATTACCCTGAATTATATTCCTGCCGGGCATTGTGGCGATACTAAAGCATGGATTCAAACAATTATTTTTTATAGTATGCATTGGAATTTATAATCTAGCGTGAATTCAATTGTAAGTGCTATTTTGAAGGCTTGGCTTAAGGGCAAGATGCGGTAGTATTCGCAGCCTTTATTAACCGATTGCCACCGTAATGGATAATTCCATCGACCAGTTACGAAAACGTCATCGCGACCTTCGTGCAGGCTTGAGTTCAAGCGCACAGGAGCAGGCCGGGAAGTCATTGTGCGAGCGTCTTACTTCTTTGCCCGAATATCAGCAATCCGAACGCATCGCTGCTTATTTTGCGGTCAATGGCGAAATTAGTCTCGAACCGCTGATCGACCATGCATGGTGCCAGGGGAAGTCAATTTTCCTGCCCAATCTGGACCGGCAATCGTTGCGATTCTCGCCGTATTTTCTTCAGCAAAAAATGCGTATCAATCGCTACCGATTGCCCGAACCGGATGTTTCCGACGATGAGATGCTAGCACCCGAAGCGCTCGACCTGGTCCTCGCTCCGCTGGTGGTATTTGACGCCGGGCGCAATCGTATAGGCATGGGCGGGGGGTTCTACGATCGCAGTTTTGCGTTTCGCAAGGATTTGAATCAACCCCGACCTGCATTGATCGGGGTTGCACACGAATTACAAAAGGTCGTCCGGTTAGAACCGCAAGACTGGGATATTCAGCTCGATATGGTGGTCACCGACCAGGCGATTTATCGGTAGATTCTCCCCAGGTTAGACAGGCTCCCAGGAGTCGAATTTAGCCGCCTGATAAATCTTTGCGGCTTTTTCCCAGACGGGCCCAACCTTACCATCACCGACGGGTTTACCATCCAGTTTTACTACGGGTGCGATTTCCTTGCTTGAACTGGAAATCCAGACTTCGTCCGCGTCCCAGACTTCATCCATCGTGATCACCCGCTCTTCGACCGGAATAGTCCCCTCATCGCGTAGCGCCTTGAGTGCCAGCTGACGGGTAATACCGGCCAGGATTTGATCATCGAGCGGTGGTGTTGCTACCACGCCATTCTTGACGATATAGGCATTGCAGGCCCCGCACTCGGTCAATTCATTATTGGCGTTATGAAGCAAAATTTCACCGTCGCCTTTTTCGTGCCCCTGCTGGAAATGCATCACATTGCCGAGCAGCGAAATCGATTTGATATTGCAGCGATCCCAGCGCAGGTCAAGGCCTGTCGAACAGGTATAGGAGTTGGCGGTATTGCGATCCGGCGGCGGCGGTTCGGGTATATCGAAAGTAAAGGCAAATACGGTCGGTTCGATACCTTCGGGGTAAGCGTGATGGCGTTTGATATCGGCACCGCGGGTAACATGCAGGTAAATGCCAAGATTTCCGTTACCGTTCTTTTGACAAATTGTTTCGCACAACTCGCGCCATTGATTTTCACTCCACCCGAGCCTGATTTTGATCGCGTTAAGGCCATCGTTCATGCGCGCGATATGCGGGCCGAAACCGACCATTTTTCCACAGTAAGAGGGGATCACTTCATAGATGCCGTCGCCGAATAAAAAACCACGATCAAGTGGCGAAATTCTAGCCTCTTCAATCGGCATATAAGAACCATTTAAAAATGCAATGCTCATAGTGCGGTCTCAATAAAAAAAGTTGTCAGGAGGTCAAAAATCGTGATTTCAATCAGTCCTGTATCAGTTATACGCTAAATCCACAGGCTTCTCGTAACTCGCGCAGAATCGATTCACCCTCGCTCGCCGGTAAACTATCCTCGGTCAATTCATTAATCCGCGTCACCCCATCGACGCTGCCGAGTTCGGAAATATATTCGAGGATACCGAGTGGGTTAATTTCCTTGAGCAGGTCGCTACCGTGCCAGATTGAGAGAAACGAAATAATTCCATAAGCACCCCAGTTTGAGACGTCGGTGACGATCAATTCATCGCAGCTGGTCACTGCTGGCACTATATTCAGGTCCTTGAGCGCCTCGCTGACTTTACCCATGCCGATTTCATTGCCGCCATCGCCTATCGCGATGGTGGGGCAGTCGCTCAAATTCATAAAGGAATCGAAACAGGCGGTGCTGGGGCTGATGTTTTCTCCTCGCATATTGTAGTAACCGCCATCGGCGGCCTGTCCCGGTCGCTCTATCGAGACGATTGCCTGGGGCTGATATTTTTCCATGGCTTCGATTGCTTCCTGCTCTCGCTGGTCATGATCGCCGACCCGAATCTCGTGTACCCGATATTGCGCAGCCAATGCCTCGGAAAGGGGTCTGCCACAGACGATGGTTGGAGTCACGCCCAGGGTTTCGAGCGCATTGTAAAGCGCGATGGTGCCGACCGGGCCATCGGTCTCGAAAGTATCCACTACCGGAAATCCAGTACCGATTAATACCTGCCCCCGGCACTCACGCAGGATTTGGGCGGCGCGCAGGCAATATCCTGGTTGTAAATGAGACTGTACGGTCTTCATGCCGCGCAAATTACGCGCGACCAGAATATCTTCAATTTTCTGGCTCAGAGCCAGTTCCGAGGTTCGGTTATTCATCGACATTTCTCTAGCTGGGTGCGTTCGAATCGTGACTTTTCCAGCCAGTACAAGTTGTGGGCATGTTCCAGACTGATTGCCTCGAAGTGGACTGTCGAACCCGGACCTAGCTGCGCCAGGCGAGCGGTGTCGATCGGGATCACCGAGCCTATCTTGGGGTAGCCTCCGATGGTTTGCCGGTCGTTCATTAAAACGATAGGTTGACCGTCTGCCGGGATTTGAATCGCACCGTGACATATACCCTCGGAGAGCATCCCTGTTATTGTTGATATGATCGTTTCGCCTTGAAGCCGGAACCCCATGCGATCGCTACGTTCGGTCACCTGGTATTCAGAGTTAAAAAATCGCCAGTGCTGGGTCGGGTCGAAAGCCTGCTGCTGATAACCTGGAACAACGCGCAGGATAGCGCTGCTACTGTATTGCGGCCGGTGATGTTCGGCGAGTAGCCGGTGAGAAGCGATCGATAGTGGCTGACAGGCCAGGTGATCGCCGGGCTGCAATTTATCACCATGGATACCACCGATTTTTTCGCGCACCACGGTCGAACTACTGCCAAAACTGTGAGGAACGTCGAAACCACCGGCGACTGAAAGGTAAGCGCGAGTGCCCGAAACCGTATATCCCAACTCGAGTTTGTTACCTTTTTTAATTGAATGCGTTTGCCATTGAGCGATGCAGGAGCCATCGATGGTACAGGGCAGTTCAGCCCCGGTAATCACAAACGCGGTATCGACTTCAGCTTCCAGAGCCAGCCCACCGAAGCTGATCTCAAGGCAACTGGCATTCTTGTCATTACCCATCAGACGATTGGCCCAGTCGTAGGCCGGCCTGTCCAGTGGGCCGCCGTGGGTCAGGCCCAGGTTGTGGGCCCCGAAGCGGCCGAGATCCTGAATCAGGCTCAGCATGCCCGGCTGAATGACCTTAAACCCGCTCACAGGGTTCCACCCAGAGAAAGGTATTCGTCGCGGTCGATGCCCCTGAATTTAACCCGATCACCTACCTTGACCGGCATGGTGGGTTCTTTGGACGGATCGAACATGCGCGTTGGGCAAAGGCCGATCAGGTTCCATCCGCCAGGCGATTGCGCCGGGTAGACGGCGGTTTGCCGATCTGCGATTGCGACTGCCCCACGCGGTACCTTTTGACGGGGGGTTGCGAGTCGTGGCGCTGCGATACGTTCATCGACTTCACCCAGGTAAGCGAAGCCCGGTGCAAAACCGATTGCGTATACTCGATATTCTCCCTGCTGGTGAATTTCGATGACATCGTCGACGCTGATGTTGCCGCGTGCTGCGACGATCTCAAGGTCGGGACCCGATTCGAGACTGTAGTACACCGGCAGGGTGACCAGTTCGCCACCGTCCGACTCTTCTGCTTTGAGGTTTTTAAGTGCTTCGCGCAAGCGCCTTCTGGCCTCGAAGTGGTCGCACTCGTCGATATCGTAAATGACCAGCAACGAAGCATAAGAAGGCACCAGGTCGACGACGATATCCGACATTTGCGATCGAATATTAGCTACCGCGCACTGAATATCGGCCGATACTGACGCGCTGGTCTGATCGGCAAAATAGACGATGAAAGCGTCCTGCCCGGCGACCTCGATTCTCATTGGTGAATGATATTGCGGATCTCGACTATCGCCGCGACACCCGCTTCGTTGTCGCCGTGAACGCAGAGGGTATCCGGAGCCAGGTTCAGGGTGTGACCGCTGATCGAGGTAACCGTGCCCTGTTGGCAAATTTGCCGCACCTGGTCGAGCATTTTTTCGCTTGTATGGACTGCGTCAGGTTTAGAGCGCGCGAGCAATTTACCGTCGTCGTCGTAACAACGGTCGGCAAACGCTTCGAACCAGAGTTCGATACCGAGCTCATCGGCTTCTTCACGGTGCTGATTGGCCTCGGGTGTCGCCTGCAGCATCAGCCGCAATGGGCGGTGATACTCGGATAACGCCTGCATGATCGCGGCGCGTACCGGCTGTTTCGCCATCATATCGTTATAGAGTGCGCCGTGTGGCTTGACGTAAGCCAGGTCGATATCCTGGATTTTCGCCATGCCATCGATTGCAGAGACCTGGTAATTCACCATTGCTATGATTTCATCGGCAGAGCAGTCCATCGAGCGCCGGCCAAACCCGACCAGGTCGGGATAGCCCGGGTGAGCGCCGACCATAACACCGTGCTGTTTCGCCAGCGCAAGCGTGTTTTTCATCACCAGTGGGTCGCCACCATGAAAACCACAGGCGATATTGGCCTGATCGATGTGCGGCATGGCCTGGGCATCGCTGCCCATTTTCCACGAGCCATAGCTTTCGCCCAGATCACAATTGAGTAGTAACATCGTCTTCTTTCTCGCTTACATCACGGCCAGTTGGCTGTTGGGCATATCGGTCACCAGCATACAGCCTGGAGAATGGGTGATACAAAAGGGTGGTTTGGCCTGTTCCACCGCAACCTGTGGGGTGACGCCACAGGCCCAGAATACCGGCACCTCGTTTTCCCTGATCGTCACCGCATCGCCAAATTCGGGATTATTGATATCGGCAATTCCAATCAAATCCGGGTCGCCGAAGTGAATCGGTGCGCCGTGTACCGCCGGAAAGCGCGTACATATCTGAATCGCGCGGATCGCATCGGCCGGGACCATGGGGCGCATGCTCACCACCATCTTGCTACTGAATCGACCGGCGCTCGCGCAATTGATACTGGTTCGATACATCGGTACATTGACGCCTTCGGATACATTGCGAATATCCAGGCCATCGGCAAGCAAAGCCTCCTCGAACGAAAACGAACAGCCCAGTACAAAAGAGACCAGGTCATCGCGCCAGTGATTGGTGATATCGGTGACTTCTTCCTGTAGTTCACCGTTTTCGAAAACCTTGTAACTGGGGATATCGGTGCGAATGTCGAGGTCGTCACCCAGCGCTCGTATATGGTATTCGCCCGGTGCCGAAGCCATCCCGATCAATGGACAGGGCTTGGGGTTAAACTGGCAAAATTGCAGAAATTCACTCGCCCAGTCGGCCGGCAGAATACACAGATTACCCTGCACATAGCCCTTCGAATAACCCGAGGTATTGCCTGTAAAGTCTCCCGCGCGAATTTGATGGCGCAGATCGATGGGTGAGATATCCTGATTCATTATTTAGCGTGAAGCCGTCATCATTAAGGGGAATACAAATATTATATGGCTAGGGTCGGTTATTACAATCCACTCAGAGCCGGCAATAGTGTCAATAACCGCGACATGGAATAAAGGTGACAGTTAACATAATTGAAATAGATAAGTTAACTGTCACCATAATTCTATAATTCCTTCGCCCGATCCCGCAGCAGATTCTTTTGAATCTTTCCGGTAGCCGTTTTTGGCAGTTCGCCGAACACGACTTTTTTCGGGCGTTTGAAGCGCGCCATGTTTTCGGCACAGAAATCGATCAATTCAGTCTCGGTTGCTTCTGCGTCTGCCTTGAGTTCGACGAAGGCGCAGGGAACCTCGCCCCATTTTTCGTCGGCCATCGCGACTACCGCGGCGTCGCCGACCGATGGGTGTTTGTAGAGCACACTTTCGATTTCGATCGATGAAATATTCTCACCGCCGGAAATGATGATGTCCTTGGCTCGATCCTTGACCTGGATGTAGCCATCTTCGTGAACCACCGCCAGGTCGCCGCTGTAAAACCAGTTTTTCTGGAATGCTTTCGCAGTCGCCTCTGGATCTTTCAAATAGCCCTTCATCGTAGTGTTGCCCCGAATCACGATTTCACCGATGGTTTCCGAGTCCCAGGGAACCGGTTCTCCGGTTTCGGAGCTAATCACGTCTACCGCCTCGGTCATCGCGAAGCGAATGCCCTGGCGCGATTTTAACTCGGCCTGCGCCGCGATGCTTTGTTGGGCCCAGCTATCCTGCGGTGCGGCCTGCAATATGTGTCCGTAGGTTTCGGTGAGGCCATAGACGTGCATTACTTCGAAACCGAACTGGTTCATGCTTTCGAGTACCTTCGCCGGTGGAGGAGCGCCTGCGGTCATCACGTGGATGGTTCGATCGAAGCGTTTTTGATCTGACTCGGGTGCATTCGCGAGCATATTGAGGATGACTGGCGCGCCGCCAAAATGGGTGATCCGATGCTTTTCGACCAGGTCGAATAACAGTTTCGGTGTGAAGGCGCGCATGCACACGATCGTTCCGGCGACCGCGGTCATGGTCCAGGCATGCCCCCAGCCGTTACAGTGGAACATTGGCACGGTATACAGGTAGCGCGGGTGTTGAGGCAGGGCCCAGGAAATCACCGTGCCCATGGTCATCAGGTAGGAACCCCGGTGGTGATACACCACGCCCTTGGGTTTTCCGGTGGTACCCGAGGTGTAATTGAGAGAGAGTGCCTGCCATTCGTTTTCGGGTGCACGCCAGGTGAAAGTTTCATCGCCGCGTTCCACCAGGTCTTCGTAAAACCGGTACTCGATGTCTTCAGGTAAACCGGGTTTATCGGTGGCGTCGGCATCATCGATGATGATGATCTCGGGTTTCAACTCGGTGGTTTCGAGCGCCTGTCGCAGCACCGGCCAGAGCTGACGATCGACGATGAATAGCTTCGATTCGCCGTGATCGATGATATAGGCGACAGTGGCAGCGTCGAGCCGGGTATTGATGGTATTCAGTACCGCACCCGCCATCGGGATGGCAAAATGGCATTCGAACATTTCCGGGGTATTGAACGCGAACACCGATACCGTGTCGTTTTTTCCAAGCCCGCGTGCCGCCAGGCTTGAGGCTATGCGGGTACAGCGAGCGCGGGTTTGTGCCCAGGTGTAGCGACGCTGGTTGTAAATCAGCGATTCGCGTTGCGGATAAATATCGGCGGTGCGTTGCAGAAACGACAGCGGGGTCAACGCAACGAAGTTGGCATCACCCGGTGGTAGTTGATCGTATTCGACTGTCATGAGGATTCTCCGATTAATTTCTCACGGGCGAGCCATTATCCAGCATCGTGTTGATCCGTTCTCGCGTTGCGGCGGTCGATACCAGGCTTAAAAAAGATCGGCGCTCTGCATCGTACAAATCCTGTTCGCTCCAGCGTGTGCCCGGTTTGATATCGCCACCGGTGACGATACGCGCCATCTCGGTGCCGACGACAACATCCTGTGGCGTCAATATCCCCTTTTTCTGCGATTGAATCAACCAGTCGCGCATTTCGGTAAAATGGGCTATCGCGAGGACGGCCAAGGCGTCGGTATT
>JADFMY010000002.1:37399-64720 GCA_022563685.1 Pseudomonadota bacterium
GTCATGGGGGGTCAATATCCCCTGTTCGTGCGATTGTTTCAACCAGCCGCGCATTTCGGCAAAAAGTGGCTCGCCTGGCATGGTAAGCGGCTGGCGATCGAAATCAACCTGCTCAGAGGGATCTTCGATTGCGGCGATGGCTTCACCCAGCAATCGATCACGGTTAATCACGAATCGATCATTCGGGCGCAGCATCGCGATGCATTTGGCGATGATGGGTGAGCTTGCGGTCCGGCCGTAACCCAGGTTCATGAATGCTTTCCAGCAGGCTTTAGCGATATCATCGCCACACTGGAGTTGGTCTACCCAGCGGTACAGGGTTTCCTTGCAACCGCCGCCGCCGGGCACCAGGCCGACCAGCGATTCTACGAGTCCGGTGGTCGAATTAGCGTGGCAAATCACCTGTTTGGCATGCAATACGACCTCGAATCCGCCACCGATCGAGAGCCCTACCGGAGCCGCAACAACCGGGAATTGCACCTTCGCCATGCGATGTACGATCTGCTGGAAGGCGGCGAGAAACTGGTCGAGGCCATCCATATCTTCACGGCGGAAAAATTCGCGTACCGCCTGCAGGTTCACACCGCAGGAGAAATGCTGTGCATCGTTATGCACGATCAACCCGCGCATAGCGTCGGCTTCTACCTGGTCGATTGCATCGGCGAGGATAGCCATCGAGTCGGCGTCGAGCGTGTTCGCCTTGCTATGGAATTCAACCAGCGCGATGCCATTCAGATCGTACCAACTGGCTACCGCACTGGTATTTCGTGGCTTGAGAGCCTGTCTTTTCTCGGAAAAACGCATAATACCTTCAGGGCGTTGTATGGTTTGCCAGCGGCCGCCCGTCAGGCGAGATTGCAAGTTGCCCTGGTGTACCCGGTAAAAGCTCGAACCTGCCGCTTCGGCGAGAAAAGCCGGAACCGGCAGTTGATCGGCCCTGAGGCGTTCGATGAAGCTGTCTACACCAATTTCATCGAGCAATTCGAACGGACCCTTGATCCAGTTGTAGCCGAGTTTCATCGCGTCGTCGATTGCGAGCGGATCATCGCCCACTTCCGGAATCAAGGATGCGGCGTAGCTCAGGGAGCGCGATAGTACGCGCCAGGCGAACTGCCCGTAGAGGCCATCATCATCGAGTAAATACCGAACACCCTGCTGCTCGGCTTTTACTGCCAGAGGCAAGTTGAATCGTGGTGCCGGCCCGTAAGACTCATCGTTCAAATCGAGTACTTCTCGATCGCCCTGATCCGAGACGCGATAAAAACCCTGCCCCTGTTTATTGCCGGTTTGACCATTTTCGATCATACGCGTCATCAGGGGTATACGCGCAGCCTCTGCGTGAAAGGCGTCGTTATCGGGCAGGATATCGACCAGGCTTTGCACCACGTCGGACATCAGGTCGATGCCGATGAGGTCGTATAATCCAAATACACCGGTCTTGGGAATACCCATCGGCCGACCGAATAGTGCATCGGCTTCGAGCGGCTTGAGACCGAGGTCAAACGCCGCATGCAACGCGCACTGGATCGCAAATACACCCACACGATTGCCCAGGAACCCTGGGGTATCGAAGCAGGGCACCACACCCTTGCCCAGTTGTTGTTCGCAAAAGCTTGCGAGTATCTCCATCACCGCCGGGTCGGTATCTTCGCCGCGTACCAGCTCGAGCAGGCGCATGAAGCGTACCGGGTTGAAAAAATGGGTGATCGCGAAACGTTTACGAAATGCCTCGGGCATGTCTTCGACCAGTAATCGAATCGGGATAGTCGAAGTGTTCGAAGTGATAATGGCCTGGTCGTGACATACCTCGTCGAGACGTTGATACAGGTCCTTTTTGATATCGAGTTTTTCGACCACGGCTTCGGCCACCCAGTCGCAGTCCGCGAGTTGGTGGAAGTCGTCGCGCGTGTTACCGAGATGAATAAAAGACTCTGCCTCTTCGCTCATCAAACCCGGCTGCTCAGGCTTGCGCAGACGCTCGAGCCCACGTTCGGCCAGTGCGTTGGGGTTATCATCACCGGGTAGGTCCAGCAACCAGACCTCGACGCCAGCATTGGCAACCTGACCCGCGATACCGGCGCCCATGGTACCGGCACCGATAACGGCAACCTTGTTTATTTTCATGCCTGTTATTGACTCCAAAATTAAGCCTTAAAAGAGGCGATCGATTCGCGCAGCTGATGCAAAACCTGCTTTGGAGCTTCGATCGGCAACATGTGGCCGTAGCCTTCTATCACTACGTATGAGGCGCGCAAGATTTCAGCGAGTGCCTCGCCCGCCTTGAGCGGGGTCAATCGATCCTGGCCTGCGAGGATTAAATGCGATGGGATGTCGAGCTTGCTGGCAACGTCTTCACCGTTGCTGTAGTTGGCGCAGGCCTGAAGATCGGCGGCCAGCGGATTTTGCGACATAATCTGACGTCCGATGGCAATCGGTTGCATTCCGGGTACGGCACTCATGCCCAGATGCGAGCGATGGCCGAAACCCCATTCCAACAGCATTTCTGCTGCCTGTCCGGCAGATTTTAACGCGGCTTCGATCAGTGCGGGATTGACTGGAATAGTACCGGCGGTACCGATACCGGTCAGCGTCTTGACCTTCTCCGGCGCCTGCCGGGCCAGTTCGAGGGCATTCAGGAATCCCTGCGAATGGCCGACCACGTGCGCTTTTTGAACCCCGGCTGCGTCTATAAAATCAGCCAGCCATGCCCCCATCTCTTCGATGCTTTCGAGTGGCTCGCCTCCCGACAGGCTGTGGCCCGGCAGATCTGGCGCCAAAACCGAAAAACCATTGTAGGCAAACCAGCGCGTCTGCAGCGCCCAACTACGGTGATCGAGCCCGCTGCCGTGAACGAATAAAACCGTCTCCAGGCTGTTATCGAATTCCTTGCCGCCGGTTGCTGCGTAAGTTTTGATGCCTCTGACCTGAATTTCCACTATTGATCACCCGCAACACGCCTGACAGCTCGCAGGCCGCGGGCAAAATCTGCCTCTATGTCAGTGATATCTTCGATGCCCACCGAAACACGAACCATATCTTCGCTAACGCCTGCTGCGATCATGTCTTCCGGTGACAGACGTGAATGGGTGGTGGTACCGGGATGTAACACCAGCGTGCGCGAGTCACCCACATTCGCCAGGTTCGATGCGAGCTGCACCGAATCAATAAATGCCGCGCCACCGGCCCGCCCGCCGACGACACCAAAACAGAGTATCGAGCCGGCTCCCTTTGGAAATAATCTTTGTGCAATCGCATGACTCGGATTGCTCTCCATGTCTGGGTGATTGACCCAGGTGACGTCTTCCTGGGATTGCAGCCATGCGAGCAGGTCTTTGGTATTCTCAACATGCTTTTTCATACGCATGCCAAGCGTTTCGATTCCCTGCAGGATCAAAAATGCACTGTGCGGGCTCAAAGCGGCGCCGATATCCCGCATCGATTCGGCGCGAATCTTCATTGCCAGCGCTGAAGGGCCAAATTCTTCCCAGAACTTGATGCCGTGGAAGGGCGCGTAGGGTTCGGTCAGTTCAGGAAAACGACCGCTCGCTTCCCAGTCGAAATTACCACCGTCGACGATCACGCCACCGACCGCCAGGCCGTGGCCGCCGATCCATTTGGTGATCGAGTGGATGACAATATTGGCGCCATGATCGATAGGGCAGCACAGGCTTGGGGTAGCGAAGGTCGCATCGACCACCACCGGTATGCCAGCCTCGTTCGCGATTTGACTGATCTGGGGAATATCGGCTACTTCTAGTCCCGGATTACCGATAGATTCGCAGAATATCAGCTTGGTATTCGGCTGGATCGCATCGCGTAGTGCAGCTTCATCGTTAATCGGTACGAAGCTACAGTCAATACCGAGGCGGTTGATGGTGTGACGCAACAAGGTTGCCGTCGAGCCGTAAATCTGGGTTGCCGATATAATATGGTCGCCGGATGAACACAGGGTGATAAATGTGATGAACTCGGCACTCATGCCTGAGGCGGTGCAAATCGCCCCGGTTCCGCCTTCAAGCGCAGCTATTCGTTGCTCGAGTGTTGCTACTGTGGGATTGGTAATGCGGCTGTAGATATGCCCACCCTGTTCGACATTGAACAAAGACGCACCGGCACTCACGCTTTCAAAAACGTAAGAAGTGGTTTGATAGATGGGTACTGCGCGCGATCCATGATCGCTTTCCGGTACATAACCGCTATGCAAGGCAATCGTATCGGGCTTGAGATAGGAAGATCGGCTCATGGTTTTATCCTGTTGCAGCGTTTAGGACTTCGGTGGCAAGGGGCAGGTCGGTAATCTTGCCAGGTAGACCATTAATCCCAACTTCCGAATGATTCGCCAGATAGTCGCGTTTCACCGTCGTAAATGCAAGATGTTTACGGAATCGAGGCGACTAGACCTGCGAAGATATTTCGGCGATATAGTAATCTCGAACTAATGGTCTTAACCAATAGATAATTGGATTTTTTTAGCGAAAAATCCAATTCAGTCAACAAGCATCTTGAACAGGACAGGGTGTTTGCCTTAGGCTTGTGTTCACCATGTTCAAGCACTTTCCCGTAGAGTATATCGAGCCCGTGTTTCGCCCCCCAAGCGAAGCAGGGTCGTTGATATTGCAGGTGACCAATGGCTGTAGCTGGAATCGCTGTACCTATTGCGATATGTATACCGATGCGCAAAAGAAATTTCGCCCCAGGGCGGAAGCCGAGGTGATGGCTGAAATACAACGCTGCGGCGAGTCGGGGCTAGAACCCAGGCGGGTGTTTCTTGCCGATGGTGATGCACTGGTATTATCTATGCGGCGTCTGAAGACGATATTAAATGCGATAAAAACCAGCTTGCCTTCGGTTTCTCGCGTATCGTCCTATTGCCTGCCGCGAAATCTGAAAAACAAGAGTGTTGAAGACTTGCAGGAACTCGTGGCAATGGGTCTGCAATTGATTTACGTTGGCGCCGAAAGCGGCGATGACGAGGTGCTTGGGTATATCGATAAGGGGGAAACCTTTGACACCACGGCCGAGGCCCTGATCAAGGCCCATCAGGCCGGGATCAAATCGTCGGTGATGGTGATCAATGGTATCGGCGGCAGAGCTTACAGCGAACAACACGCACTGGCATCTGCCCGACTCGTGAACCTGGTGCAACCGCATTACCTGGCCACTCTGGTTTTAACATTTCACCGCGACAAACAAAAAGTAATCGATGGCTATCAGTTGAATTTTGTCGAACTGAATACCATGGAATTGTGTCATGAAATGGATGTATTTATTGGCGCGACCGAACTGGAAAAGACGATTTTTCGCAGCGATCATATTTCCAATCATTTGATTCTGAAGGGTGTGCTTGGCAAGGATAAAGAGACCATGCTAGGGCAGATACGGCAAGCGACCGAATATTTCAGCCAGCACCCGGAGCAGCAGAGACCGAACTATGGATTCTAGAAGCCTCTCGAAAGGAGATGGCAGGCAGTGACTGACCTCGACCAGCTCAGTATCGACGATATCAGGAAAAGGTTGCAGTCCCAGCCTGAGGCTACCTACGATGTGCCGCCCGAAATACTGCAAGGGCTGACACAGGAAGCGGCGGTGCTGATTCCATTTCTTCGTATCGATGACGCCTGGCACCTGCTGTATATCCGCCGCGCCCATTTCGAAGGGGACCGACACAGTGGGCAGGTTGCCTTCGCTGGCGGTAAGCGGGATGCGAGCGATACAAGCCTCGAAATGACAGCGCTACGAGAAGCCGAAGAAGAAATAGGGCTGGTGCCCGACGACGTGACACTGTTGGGTCGGTTGAACCACCACCATACCATTAGCGAGTTTCAGGTGACCCCCTTTGTCGGCATTACCCCGTGGCCTTACGCGCTGATTCTCGATGAGGTCGAAGTAGCCCGTGCCTTTACCATGCCACTGAGCTGGCTAGCGGATGAGTCGAATTATCGAACGAAAAATCGCCATCACCCGGACTCGAAACGCCCCTGGCCGATCATTTACTACGATCACTATGACGGAGAGCTACTATGGGGCGCCACAGCCAGGATGACGCTATCGTTGATCGAGGTGCTGAGTGCAGGATAAGCGAAACAGGCTTAAGCCTGCCAGGCGATTAATCAATGGGTGGTTAGATTGCTAACCGGCCGGTCCAAAACGATTTTGAAATTTTTCCTCGTGATTTGCCTTATTGTGGTTGCTAATCTCCTGGCTCGATGGTTTATCGAGCAACTTGATATCGAAATCAGGCCTCCCAGCGAAGCCACCGTGCAGAAAATGATCATCGCCTCGATGATCGTTTACACTATTCTAATCGCTATTCCGTTTGTACCAGGAGTAGAGATAGGGTTGGCGGTCATAATAATACTTGGCCCGAAAATAGTAGCACTTGTTTATCTTTGCACCCTGATAGGCCTCAGTTTAAGTTTCATGATCGGTCGATTTATTCCGGAACGAGTACTGGTCAACTTGTTACGAGATATTCGCCTTAACAAAGCAGGTAATTTGCTGGCAAGCCTCGAGGGTCTTGATTCGCATAGTCGTCTGGAAGCAATGTTGAAGAAATCTCCTAAGAAATTCGTCCCAGTATTGCTGAAACATCGCTACATAGCATTGATGGTGGCGATCAATTTGCCGGGTAACACAGTGATTGGAGGTGGCGGTGGTATTTCACTGATGGCCGGGTTAAGCAGGCTATTCCACCCACCCGTTTTTATTCTGGCGGTGGCGATTGCAATTTCACCGACATCCATCGCGTGGTTAGTATTTGGAGAGAAATTAACTGAATGGTTTTTTTGAAATTGGTTAATAATATTTTTCAGTCGAAAAGTGTCCCGGTTCTCGGCGACGATGCTTGTGCATACCGCGTGACTCGAGTAGCACGCTGACATCTTTGATCATGTCACTGCTGCCGCACATCATTACGTGCGAATGATCGGCGCTGATCGAGGTACCAACTTTCCTCTCCAACTCCCCGTTTGCAATAGCGGCTGTAATACGCATGTTAAGCGTGCCTGTAACCTGCTCTCGTGTAACTAGCGGAACAAAGCAAAATTGCTCTTCGTGTTGTCTGGCAACAGCATCGATCGATTCAGCGTAGGCGAGTTCTTCTTTGGCACGGACGGAATAGCATAGAATTATACGTTCGAAGCGTTCCCAGACTTCGCTTTCTTTCAAGATAGAGAGAAATGGTCCAATCGCCGTTCCGGTTGCCACCATCCACAGATCCCTGGTATCGGGTATTTCGTTGATTGTCAGGAAACCTGCTGTATTGGGCGCGACCAGTAAATCGTCACCTTTTTGAAGCTGGAATAGCGGAGGGGTTAAGGGACCCTCGGAAACCATGTTAAAATAGATTTCCAGTGGCGATTCATCGGGTGAATTGACCAGCGAATAGGGACGCGCAATGATATCGCCGTCGATTTCGAGCCCGACGCGCACAAACTGTCCTGCCTTAAAGCGACCCAGTGGGGCGTCGAATTTTAACGAAGTCAGTCGTTCGTTCCAGTGGTAGTTTTCGACCACGGTACCATTAAGCCATTTGGCCATAGAATTCTTCTCGCTTATGCTGGGGAAATTAAGCTGCGTACTGATGCCAGGAATAACTGTCGGCTTTTTCCAGTCCGGCCAGAAACAGGGAGTCGAAATCAGATACCACCGAGTTCTTAACCGCCGGTAATGCCAGCAATCGCTTTGACCAGGCATCCACTTTGGGCGTGCTTGCAGGGTCAATCGACGAAAAACGATAATCTGCAACGGCGTCGTGTGCGAACAGCGGTGCGAAGGCAGTGTCCGCCAGAGAAAATTGCTCGCCGTTAAACCACGGACCCTCACCCAGGCGGTTTTCTACCCTGTGCAGTTGTGACACCAAAGCATCGCGATATTTTTCGTATTTTTCTTTATCGGGAGCGTTTTTCATCATATAGCTGTTACCGAGCATGTTTGAAGCAAATTCGATCCAGGCCCGATTCATGGCTCGCTCCAGTGGGTCTTTCGGTTGTAATTCACCGCCAGTGATTTCGTCGAGATACTCGTTAATCACTGCTGACTCGAATAAAATTTCGCCGTCAACCTTGAGTACCGGTACTTTTTTTAACGGCGATAAATCCAGAAACCAGTCGGGTGGCTCAGCGAGGTCGATAAATGTCACCGTGTGTTCGACATTCTTATAGCCCAGTGTAATAGCCGCGCGCTGTACAAATGGGCAGGTTTTGAAGCTGATTAACTCGAACGACATAATTTTAACCTCTGATCTGGAACTTGTTGATTTGACAATATCCTTGAAGATAAGGTTCTTAGTGGGTGAATACAACCCTTCAATCTTAAGGCTATTTTTGACTGTGCCTTTAATCATTCGTTGCGACGCCATAAAAGATCGGTAATATTCGATACCAGGTAACAATTTTAGAACTGCCAATGTCTAATTATTCACTGGGCCTCGGGGAAGATCTGCAACAATATCTGCTCGACGTTTCACTGCGGGAGCCTGCTCTATGCCGCCGTTTGCGCGAGCAAACTCTGGCCATGCCGGAAGGGATGATGTTAAGTTCGCCAGAGCAGGTACAGTTGCTATTGTTTCTGCTAAAGATGTTAAATGCCAAATCCGGCATCGAAATAGGTACCTTTACCGGCTATACCAGTTTATTCCTGACAGCAGAGATGCCGGGTCTGAGCCTGATTTGCTGCGATATCAGCGAGGAATTTACTGCGATTGCAAGAAAATACTGGAAGGAGGGTGGTGTCAGTGAGCGAATCGACTTACGTCTGGCACCGGCGCTTGATACCCTTGACGATTTGATTGCAAAAGGACGCATAAGCAGCTTTGATTTTGCCTATATCGATGCGGACAAATCCGGGTATCGTAACTACGTCGAGCGCTGCATGACTCTGGTTCGGCCTGGCGGTTTAATCGCACTGGACAATACATTGTGGAGTGGCTCTGTAGCAGACCCAAAAAATCATGACGACGATACGGTTGCTTTGCGCCGTCTAAACAGCTGGTTGTACTCGCAGGAGAGCTTTAACTACGACCTGTCGCTGGTACCGATAGGAGATGGATTAACCTTGCTGCGTAAAGCTTCAGACTGAGTAATTACTGACCCTATAGCGCGCGTAATCCCCTTCATATAGAGATATCGGAGATAAAAAAGCCGCCCTGGGCAGGGCGGCAAATATAGGGTACATCATTAATACATGCTATATCTCAGAGCCCATGAAAAGGTTAGCGGGTTCTGATTTCCAGCCTGGTGGCATCACCGTAGGCGATGCTAACCATCCCTCGGTTTTAGAGCCGAGATGAAACTTATATGCAATCAGTGTGCCCACCTTGATATGAATACAATTAATTATTTAAAATCAAATAGTTAGACCATTAGCCGATAACCTACGTAGCCACTAAAATGAATACTTAGCCACAGTATCCGTGGTTTTCTCACGAATTACGTGGAATTGGCGTGTTAAATTCCCCTTAATTCAGGCCAGGAGGCCATCTGACTGAAATTTTATTGAACCGAATCCGCTCGCAGGCGTCTATACAAATGCTGGTGTAGTGGTATGTAAATAAAGGGTACTTCATTAGGGGTATAAATAAGTGCTAGTTGAATCTTCTCGCAAGATTGTCAGTTCCAAAATTATCAGTTCACCTGGAATCGGGCAAAAGGAAAGACTGCTCGATAATATTGAAGCACCAGCGTTATTGATTACCGAGCAACGGCAGCCAATATTTCTGAACGATGCGGCTAAATCGATACTTGATAAATACGATCAGGATATTTTTTTCCAGGCAGTTTTACCTGAAGTTGCAGAGTGGAAAAGTAACTGGCAGCGTATCAGCCAGGGGCATACCGTAACCACCTCGGTGGATCTGTCTCCAGAATCAATACCAGGCGCCAGTGCGATACGAATTGACCTGACCTTTTCATTATTATCCGATCGCAACCCACCCTGTGCACTCTGTATCCTGGGGTCTTTTACACAAGATCATGGGCTCACCGACACCATTAATCAAAGCAAATTTCCCGATGAAAATCCAAATCCGGTAATGCGTTTTTCAAAGGACGGCCGGTTATTGTATGCCAATCGATCCAGCGCCTCGATACTCAGTTGCTGGAACCTGAAACTGGGCGGGCGCCTTAAGGGAACTGCCTGGTCTGTACTGTCTGATGTAATCAGGCAGGGAAGTCAACGCAATGAGGATTTTCCCTGTGGAGACAGAGTATATACCGTTACTTTCGCGCCTTTGTCAGACGATGAATTCGTTAATGTTTACGTATTGGATACCACCGAGATAATGAAAGCAAAACTGGAGTTGCAAACTGCTCTCGGCGAGGTGAGGGAACTCAAAAATAAACTGCAACAGGAAAATAAATATTTGCAGGAAGAAATAAAACAGGAATTAGGATCTGATGTCATCATTGGCGAAAGCGATGCTCAGACTGACCTGATGCGAAAGGTGGGACAAGTCGCCAGAACCGATGCGACCGTGTTGATTTCAGGGGAAACCGGTACCGGTAAAGAATTAATCGCCAGGGCCATCCACGCGGGTAGTCAGCGCAAAGATCGACCGTTGGTCAAAGTTAATTGTGCAGCCTTACCAGCGAATTTGATTGAAAGCGAATTATTCGGCCATGAAAAGGGTGCTTTTACCGGTGCCTGTGCTCGCAAGATCGGCCGGTTCGAATTGGCAGATGCGGGTACTATTTTCCTCGATGAAATAGGTGACCTTCCGCTCGAATTGCAGTCGAAACTATTACGTGTTTTGCAGGAAGGCGAACTGGAACGAGTTGGAGGCATCCAGACGATACGGGTCGATGTGCGCATAATTTCAGCGACAAATCGTTCTTTAGCAGACAGTATTGATGCAGGTGAATTTCGTGAAGATTTATTTTATCGACTCAATGTGTTCCCGATCGAGAGTCCACCGCTGAGAAAGCGTAAAAAAGATATCACCCTGTTGGCGAATCACTTCGTACGGAAATATAGCGTTAAAATTGGCAAACGGATTAATTCGATCGAGGCGCCATTTATGGCTCAACTACAGGCTTACGACTGGCCAGGTAATGTTCGTGAGCTGGAAAATATCATCGAACGAGCCATTATACTCTCCGATGGCGATACGCTACAGATCGATGAAGCCTTCGATCTGAGCATTAACCCAAAGTCACTACACGCGCCTAAAACAATCAGAGAGGTAGAAAAAGAGATGATCCAGGCCGCACTTGAAGACTGTGACTGGAAAATTGAAGGGCAATGCGGTGCAGCGACACGATTAGATATGGCCCCCAGTACGTTGCGGGAAAGAATTAAAAAGTTTGGAATACAAAAGCCAGCGGGGTCTAAAGTCATCAACATCCAGTTCGCATAGGGGATAATCAAGAATACTCTCTGGAGATCATGATCTCGGGCAGCTACTGCCTTTCATCAATCCCTTCGCCTGATCTGAAATTCATTGCAAACCCGCAACCGATATCTTCTGCAGTGTTTGCTAATCATATCTTAGGGAACCTCTGAATAATTCATCCATGAATTCTCAGAGGACGAGAAACGAAAAGTGTGATTTTCGTTTGTCTCGCAAAATCAATGCCTTGGCGGCACTGATTTTGGCAGCACGTCCATGTACTGCGGGAAGGTCTACATAAATCAGACCTTCCCTAGTCTTTGAGAAGATACCCCGCGGCAAGTATTTATTTTCCAAACTTGTTTAAAATCAATACATTCACTGATAAAGTTGATTTTATTTATAGTTATCCGGGAAATAACCGATAATTGATTAATGCATTCTCAGGTAAAATTGCAATATTGAAGGAACCGCTGAATAATTCATCCATAACGAAAACAGGGTTACCCGTTGGTACAAGACACTATATTAAGGTTTTTTAATGACAGGTGGGCGCGATCAATCGTCCTGATTGCGGTGTTATTGATGCTGGCTAATCAAATTTCTATCCTGTTCTGGCGGCTCTATCCGATAGCGAATATAGAATTTGAATTGCCTGGTGAAATTGTAAGGAGTGAAATTAGCGGCGCTCGACAAAAAGGCACATTGGAACAGTCGCAGATCATTGGTCGCGCCTACTTATTTGGCAAGCCCCAGGCAGAGGCGCTACCAATTGTTGAAGTTGAGGAAACCCCCGAGACCCGGCTTAATTACAAGTTACGTGGTATTTACTATTCTGAGGTAACGCGACTCGCGTCGGTAATTATCGAGATCAAAGCCAACGATAGTAAACAATACAGGCTGGACGATGAGCTCGCGGATAATATCAGTCTTGCTGCCATTAGGCGTGATCATATACTGATTAATCGTTACGGCAAAATCGAACGTCTAAATCTCGAGAAATCGACCAGAGCTGGCGGGGTTGCGTTAATCGATACCAGGTTAGCCGGTCCCGATCCTATTGCCAGTACGGCCTTGCTGCGTAGTTATAAAAAACGATATGTAAACAATCCTATGGCTTTGGCAAGGCGATTCCAGGCGATTCCCGTTCAGAAAAATGGAAGAAATATCGGGTTTAAACTAAAGGCCCTGAGAGGCGAGAGCCTGTTAAAAAGACTCAATTTTCAGGACGCAGACGTATTCATCAAGATAAACGGTATTGGGCTGGATAAGCCATTTCAGGCCCTCGATGCTTTGAAATCCCTGACGACGGCTTCCAGTGTTTCGGTTACTATTCTAAGAAATGGCAACGAAGAGACCTTAAACTTCGGTATGTAACCGCATGAATATAAAAATAATTATGAATAAATCGGTTTCCACTATCCGCGGTACGATGATGGCTATCCTTCTGAGTCTGCTGCTAATGATCGAGTGGGTGTATGCAGATGAGGTCACGTTGAATTTCCGCGATGCGGATCTGGTTGCTGTTATCAACAGCGTGTCGCAGATAACCGGTAAGAACTTTATTATCGATCCACGAGTAAAGGGTAAGGTAACGGTTATTTCGTCAAAACCACTCAACGAAGACGAAGTTTACAATGTGTTTTTGTCTATCCTGCAGGTGCACGGATTCGCCACTATACCCACCAAAAATGCAATAAAAATTATCCCCGACGCCACCGCGAAACAAAGCGCAGCGCCTTTGACGAGAGGTAGAAAAGGTCCAGGAGATCAGCTAATTACGCGGGTGCTCCAGATAAATCATATAAGCGCTGCACAGCTGGTCCCAATCTTGCGGCCACTAGTTGCACAACAGGGGCATCTGGCCGCTTATGCAGCCACCAATGTTTTGATTATTTCGGATCGGGCCTCGAATATTGAAAGAATCGACAGAATCATTCGTCAAATGGATCGCAAGAGCGATTCGGATATCGAAATTATCAAACTTAATTATGCCTTTGCCGCTGAAGTAGTGCGATTATTATCGAGTTTGAATGTAACGGCCGCGGGCCGGAAAAACCCGTTATCGGGGCAGGTTAAATTTACCGCAGACGAACGTACCAACAGCATATTACTCAGCGGGGAAAAATCGGATCGACTTCAGTACCGGGCGATTATCGCCGCACTGGATGAACCGGTCGAAACCACCGGCAATACGCATGTGGTTTATTTACATTATGCAGAAGCAAAAAATTTAGCCAGTATACTCAGTAATGTAGGTGCAGAAATCATCAAGGCGGAAGCGAAAAACATCCCCGTCACGAAGTCTGGCGCCCGTTCCGGTTCGGTCAGTGTACAGGCCGATGAAGCTTCCAACGCGTTAGTGATAACCGCGCCGGCCTCGGTGTTTCCCGCGTTACGGGCGGTTATCCAGCAACTCGATATTCCCAGAGCGCAGGTGCATATCGAGGCGATTATTGCGGAAATATTACTCGACACGTCGGATGAACTGGGTGTGCAGTGGCTGATCGATGCAAGTGCGACTGGCGATCCTGTTGTTGCTACCCAGTTCGCCGGCGCCGGCGCCAGTATTACCTCGGTGGCAAGCGGCATAATCCCCGATGGGTTAACTCTGGGTCTTGGAAGACTGGACGATCCGAAGCTGAACTTTATCGCCCTGATCCGGGCTTTGTCGGGTGATTCAGAAACCAATTTATTATCGACGCCTTCGATCGTCACGCTCGATAACCAGGAGGCGGAAATAATTGTTGGTCAGAATGTGCCATTCGTCACCGGCGAAACATCGAACACCAGTACAACAGGTGCTATCACCAATCCTTTCAGAACGATCGAAAGGCGGGATATAGGTATCAGCCTGAAAGTAAAACCTCAGATCAATGAAGGCAATACCATCACTTTGAGCATCGAACAGGAAGTATCCAGTGTGAGTGGTAGTGCTACCAGCGCTGTCGATATCATCATTAATAAGCGTTCGATCAAAACCACGGTTCAACTGGAGGACGGTGAATTGCTGGTTTTAGGTGGATTGATCAATGACAGGGTAGTCGATACGGTACAAAAAGTCCCCGGCCTGGGCGATATCCCGATCCTGGGCGCCTTGTTCCGCTCCACCAAACTGACCAAGGTGAAACAAAACCTGGTGGTGTTCATCCGAGCTACCATCATCAAGGATCCAGTCAAAGCCCGGGCCCTGAGCCGTAGAAAGTACAATTTCATGCGTGATCTGCAATTGGAAAATTATGACGAAGACAATCCGATCACGCCCGTTCTGGTGCCTTTCGAATAAGCGACTGGATGGATATGGCGAGAGCGCCACGTTTATCGCTTATATACCTCCTCCCGTCAAATAAATCTGTTTTATCCTTGTTTCCTTACTATATTTAAGGTAGGCAGGTTTTTACGTCCAATATTAATGGGATTTTGTTAACTTTTTGGCCAACTTGCCGATAGCAGATACAGATCGGGTTAATAAAGGATCTTCGAACCGAGTACTCGATTCTGGATCCAGTGAGACACGAGCTGACGATAGATCAATAAATGTTGAACCGAAATAGGAGGACGAAAACGGCGCATTATTTGCCAGATTATTGAGGCAAATAGGACCGAGAATACTGATTAGAAAACTGAGGTTAGTATGAAGAAAAAAAGCGTAAGTTGGGTAGCAAAGACTGCTTTGCTGCTGGCGATACTGGCGCCAATTTCTTACTACGGCATCACGCAAAGCCGTCAGGTAGATACCGAGGCAATGCTCGATGTTTCGGTTTCCATTCGCACAATCTCTAATGTAAGCATCGACAAGTTTGGCGATTCCGTCTGGGCGCCTGGGATGGGTTCTGGTTTCCTGGTATCTACCGATACCTGTGAAGTGTGGACTAACCATCACGTTATCGAAAATGCTGCCGTCATCGAAGTATTTCCACGAGGTTGGCAGAAATCGCATGGAATTATCGCAACCCTGGTCAATTCTACGCCGCATACCGATATCGCGATACTGCAAATGGAGAGCTGTAAAGGCTTACCGGCGGCGCAAATCGGAAATTCCAATGAAGCCAGTGTCGGCGATGAAACTTACGTTGTAGGCAACCCGTTCGGCACCAATCCGGATTCGGTTAGCCGTGGGATAATCTCACATACCTCGCGTTATCTGGCAGGCCCAGAGCCTTATTTGCAAACCGATGCCGCAGTCAATCCAGGTAATTCTGGAGGCGCGCTGTTCAATCGCGATGGCGCTGTAATCGGTTTGACCACCTCGATTGCTGCGACTAGTTCCGGCAGTAACGTGGGTATAGGATACGCACTGCCGATCAACATTGTGCGCGCTAAAGTTGCGGCCTTGCGTACAGGCCCGCCGAGTTGGGGAGATGCGGGCATTAACCATGTCATCGCCGGTCTCAGTGCTGAAGAAGCGGCCATTTTCGATGTGCCAGATGGATACAGTGCAGTCAGTATCACCCGTACACCCGAGAAAGGCCCGAGCGCAAGTAAATTAATCGCACGCGATGTGGTGTACAAAGTTGACGATGAAGTTGTGATAAATCCCGCGCAGCTCATGCGTATCATCGGCAGAAAGAAGCCGAACGATATTGTTGAATTTTCGCTCATCCGTAATGGTAAACCTGAAGTCGTTAGCGTCACACTGGCCGATGGTTGGGCGGAGTACCAAAAACCGGAGGTAAAAGGAGAGGGCTATGCCGGTCTACTTGGGATGACGGTCGAAATGTGGGCCAGCCGGGAAGGCGAGCGCGGCCAGTTCAAAAGTCCGGTTATCACTAAAATCTATGGCATGGGCCCGGCGCATCTGGGGTACATCACCAGTTCACAAATATCAGCGGGTATGCGCGGTTCGGTAATGGTTCAGGTGCAACTCAGTGTCAATTCGGTCACCGGCGTGGTTATTAAAGGCGAATACAAACCAGTCGACGATATACCAACTCTGGAGAAACTGGCTAGCCAGGCGTATGAGAAAAAACTGCCGCTTTTGCTGGAAATTGAAACCTGGCAGCGAGATCCAAAATATTTCTACAGGCCACTGGAATATAGTACTACTGCGTTTTACAAGATTATGCCGACACCCAGCGATGGTTACGCGAATACGATGGCCGTGTCTTCGGGAGATTATCGAGGCGAGGATTTTGAGCTTGAGGTGTTGCACGCCTTCTAGCGCAGTTCATCCAGCACGATGACGTCAACTCAAATCGCCAAATCTGGTATTGGCGCCTCCTTTGATAGCGGGTGGGATTATAAAAATCTACTCGGATATCCGGCCTATCGGTCGGATTACGAGGGCTAAATGCCGTTTCCAGGATCAAAAGGGTGGCCTAGATCAATAAATTCCAGTATAATTACCGCCATAATTATAAATAATAAAACTATAAAATTCTTATAATTTCAACGATGTAGGAATCGTTCTTGAGGGGCGAGATACTGATGAATGCTGAGTCGGTAAATCTGGAACCAAGACATTTCACCCTGCGGCCAGGGTTCGTGATCCTGGTCGGTTTCTTTGTTCTTACACTTTATATCCTGTGGGCTGCCTATGGAGCAGCGCCGACAAGTCTTCGTTTTTTGACCGAAACACCGACCCAGCACGAAGCCGTCACGCCGATGGCGGGCATGGAGATGGGCGGCCATGGCGCCAGTGTCGGCGCGATGACGCCGGACGAATTCCGCGAAACCACGATGAAATTCATCCAAAACCTCAGCCTCCCGGACGGCAGTGTCCGGCCCACGCGCCAGTGGATGGAGGCGATGGAGGAGATGGACGCGCATGCCGAGGAAGGGATGGAGTCGAGCGGGGAGGCGATGGGCGCGCATGCCGAAGCCGACGAACCGATAGACGTTTACGTGATGGCGATGCGGTACGCCTACCTACCCAGAGTGCTGCGCCTGGAGCGCGGTGTCCGCTACCGCTTTCGTATGATGTCGATAGACGTGAACCACGGCGCCAGCATTCACACCGGTTTCGCCGGGCACATCATGCGGCGGCCGGCGATGATCATGTCGGAAATGGAGATGACCTTCACGAAGCCGGGCGAGTATATGATGTATTGCACGGTCTATTGCGGCGTGGGCCATGACCTGATGAAGGGTAAGATCATCGTCGAGTAAAACGGGCGGAGCGAAACCTGATGACAAAGAGCAAATTGATCACCGGCGCCAGGAATTTGAGTTCAGCCGACAAACGGTTGCTGCTAGCTTTTTTTTCCATAGCCGTGCTGGCGCTGACTCTCGGAATCATCTTCGCCATGATGACGGCAGCCGGCCGCACCGGGCTTTTCGCGATCACGTCCGAGACGGCCTACAGGATGCTGGGGCTGCACGGCGTCACAATTTTTTTCTACTGGCTGTATTTCGTCCAGGCCGGCTTCGTTTTACTTCTTGCCTCGGTCTATACCGAGGGCGCTGGCGCTGTTGCGTGGCGTCCGGTCGCCTGGCTCGGATTCGTTATGATGCTGGCCGGACTGGTATCCAGTGAATGGAATTACACCGGCGGGACGATACTCCTCTACGACGGCAACCCCACCCTCTTGATCGACAATCCGTCTGCGGGGCGCTTCTTCTATCTGGGTTATGTGTTGCTCAGCGCCGGCCTGCTCCTGGTCGCGGTCTCCGCGATCGCGACGGCACTGCGTCCGAAGTTCCAGGGCGTCATCGAAAGCTGGTCGCCGATCAGCTTCGCGGTTGTGGCCTGGAGCGGCTTGCTCATCGTCGCCGCGATCGCCGGTGCGAACGCCTTCCTGCCGCCGTTGTTATGGACCCTGGGACTGAGGGAATCCGTCGTCGGTTATGCCATGAACTGGAGCGTGCTGTTCCATAACATGCACTACCTGCCGCTGATGGCGACTGTCATTCTCTGGTATGTGCTGATGGAGAATCTCACCGGCGTGAAGTCAATCTTCGGGCCGGGATTCTCGAAGATCGTTTTTGCCATTTACATGATCTTCGTTCCGCCGACCTCTCTCTATCACATGTTCCTCGAACCCAACCTGGCCGAAGCGGTCCGCGTTGTCGGATCACTGCTGTCGCTGTTTATCGCCGTACCCACTATCCTCGTCTTCGTCATCATCGTCGCGTCGCTGGAAGCTCATGCGCGGGCACAGGGAGGGCGCGGTCTGTTCGGATGGATCAAGCTGTTGCCATGGAACAATCCGGTGATGGTCGCGATCGGTTTTGCGACCGTGAATCTGGCGCTCGGCGGGGTCTTCTCGATGGTGCTGATCCAGGAGAAGCTCGCGATACTGCTGAGCGACACGCTCTTCGTACCTGGCTATTTTCACTTTCTGACTGTTGGTGGTGTATCGCTGACATTCATCGCCATGCTCATCTACGTGATCCCGTCGCTGACCGGGCATCTATGCTGGCGACCCAACATCCTTGCGCGGCTGCCCTATTTGTTGACCATCGGGCTGGCCCTGTTCGGTGCGGGCGGCATTGCGGCCGGATATCATGGTGTGCCGAGGCGCATCTTCGATCTGAGCTATCATGTCGACACAACGCTGGAGCATATAGACGCTCCCTTCGTTTGGGGAACCCTGATGGGCGTGATCGGTGCTGGATCGGTGCTGATGGCGATCGTGCTCGTTATTTATATCTACGCACTGTTTAGGATGCTGCTCTCGGAGAACCGCGAAATTGGCGTCGATGTGATGGATCTCCAGGTCGTCGCGTGGAGCGATTCGACCGCCGAGCGACAGCGCGCATGGACCGGGCCTCTGTCCATCTTCATCCTGGTGGCGGCGATGTATTTCTTTACGGCGCTGAGTTTCGAGATTCTTCAAAATGTGCCGATCCTGGTCGGTGCCGGCGGGCACTGAGCGGCCGACGGGGAGAGCGAGATAATGAAACAACAACTGGATGCCATTCTTCTGGCTATTGTATGCATCGTCTGGAGCGCGCTCGCGTTGATGTACGCGACCATCCCGATGATCCAGATGCCGACGGGGGTCCGTGTCTGGGGACTCGGAGCTGTGTTGTTCCTGGTTCTGGCCATACTAACAGCGCTATCGGGACGCAGAGGCAAGTAGAACGCGGCTGATTGCGCCATGCATCGCCCGATCATCACCTCACCCCAACGGGCAGTCGCTAAAGCGACGTTCCGAGCCGTTCCTGCGAATCTGGCCGAACCTTCGTGTTTGTCTGTCGGGGGTTCAATAGAAAGATTGAGCCTCAAATTGAGTGCATTTTGTGTGCTTTTTTGGCGAGAGCGTATCGTACCAGGGTAGGCGGAAGGGGTGACCGAATTCCTCCACACGTCTGGCTCAGGTTTGCGTACCCGATAATGATTCGGAGGCCTGCTTTTTTAGAGGCACCCTTAAGATTGTTTCAAAGCAACTATCACATCCAATCGATACATCCAAAATGCCAAGCGACAGGATTTACAAGGGACTAGAAACTGATTATCCTAGCGCAAGAGCAAATCAAAATTGAGCATTCGGATTCAGCGATGAAGGTTGATATTCAATCCCGATAATTTGAACTCACCGTGGGGCTAAAAGCCAGTATTCAGCGAAAGCTACGATTCGCTTTATCCCGAATGGAGCTACATATCACCGCCATCTTTCCTGGTTTGTCTGGCTAAGCTCTGACCAGCAGGAAAGACTTTAGCTTTACGGGTGGTTTTTAATGTTTGGGATTCTGGTCGCGTTCCTGGCGGGTCCGGGTGCGGTTTTTTTTGAAATTCCAGGCTTAACCTTAGAGGTATCGGCCAAGTTTGTGTTGCCGATGAGCGGTCTGACCCTCTACCAAACCAACGAGATTATTCATGGTGGTGAAAGCAATTATATTATCGCGACTGTCGCTCTCTAAGTGGCCATATTTATTCTGTTTACCAGTTCGCTGCATTTACCGGGTTTTATGAATGCCGATGAATAAATGGCTAAGGACTAAGTAACGGAGTTCTAATGCGGCATACTATCAGTCTATCTCTGGCCTTGGCAGCCTTCTGGTTGCTTAACTCGGGCCACTACACACCCCTTATTCTGTCGCTTGCGGTGATCTCCATTGCTGTCGTTCTTTATATAGTGCATAGAATGGATGTGGTAGACCACGAATCCCAGCCCCTGCACCTCACGCTGAAGCTTCCCGGTTACTTTCTGTGGCTTACCAAAAAGATTATTCTCGCCAATATATCGGTTGTGAAGCACATTTGGCTTGGCAACGAGACCATCTCTCCCACCGTAACCATAATGAAAGCCAGCCAAAAGACCGATATTGGGAAAGTCATCTACGCAAACTCCATTACGCTGACGCCGGGTACGGTCGCGGTGAACCTGGTGGGGGATCAAATTATGGTACACGCATTATTGCGGGAAAATATTGAAGCCTTGCAAACCGGTGAAATGGATCGCCGGGTAAGCCGGTTGGAAGACTAATGCTAATCGCAGCAACCCTGGCCATTCTTGTTGTCATGGTCTTTGCAATCATACGAGGGGTCATAGGGCCGACACTCTACGACCGTATTCTTGCCGTCAATATGTTTGGCACCAAGACGGTACTGCTGATCTCACTATTAGGCTTTGTGATGGGACGGCCCGAATTCCTGGATATTGCCATTGCGTACGCTCTAATCAATTTCATCAGTGTGATTGCGGTGTTGCGCTATTCCGACATCTTCGAATTTAAACGTAGGCCCTAGGATAATAAGCCAGTGGAAAAAATTTCATAATGGACACTTTAATCGATATAACTAGTGCGCTGTGTTTACTGACAGGGAGCTTTCTCTGTATATCCGGTGGCGTTGGAATTTTCCGATTTCCGGATTTTTATACGCGGATGCATGCGGTAGGCGTGACCGATACTTTAGCCGCCGGTATGATTTTAATCGGGTTAATGTTGCAAACATCGGATAGTCTCGTGGTAATAAAACTGATCATGATTTTACTGATGACGCTATTTATTAACCCTAGTGCAACCCATGCATTGGCCAAGGCGGCAGCACATAA
Source organism: Pseudomonadota bacterium (assembly GCA_022563685.1). Lineage (GTDB taxonomy): Bacteria > Pseudomonadota > Gammaproteobacteria. The sequence goes on from JADFMY010000002.1 coordinate 58,667, forward strand.
TGGTCTTATGCCACTGCTGGATAAAAAAGAAAATAACGGAGGGGAGGGGCCATCGAATCCCTGGTAAATATCGCCTTATTGACCTTCCTGGTATGTACCGCTATTGCTATTATTCGGATGAAAGATCTGATTGCGGTGGTCATGCTGGCAGGTATCTATAGCCTGCTGTCCGCCAGTTTTTTTATCGCAATGGATGCTGTTGACGTGGCGTTTACGGAAGCAGCCGTGGGCGCGGGTATCTCCACCTTACTCATGCTGGTGGCGATTTCCATGACAGGACGCTCCGAGCATACAGTGCGCCATAAGCCCTTATTGGCTTTGGTTGTGGTTTTTGTTACTGGCGCCCTGTTGATCTACGGTACGCTGGATATGCCGTATTTTGGTTCCCCACAGGCACCCATTCACCTGCATGTCGCACCGCGCTACATTTTCGACTCCATGCAGGAAATTGGTGTGCCTAATATCGTTACCGCAGTGCTTGCAAGCTATAGAGCTTTCGACACTTTGGGCGAGGTGGTGGTTATCTTCACCGCAGGCGTGGGGGTATTGGCATTACTGTCGGTGGCGCGCCGCCCCGAGGGGAATACCGAATCAGATTCCATCAATGATTCAATGTATAAACAACATTTAATTCTGCACATTGTCGTCAAAATGTTGATTCCCTTTATCTTGTTATTTGCGCTCTATGTCCAGTTTCATGGTGATTACGGTCCAGGCGGTGGTTTCCAGGCAGGCGTGATCTTCGCCGCTGCCATCATTCTCTATACCATGTTGTTTGGTTTAAGCACGGCGCGGCGCGTCATTAATCAGACGTTTACCAAATTGCTCGCCGCCGTCGGTCTGTTAATTTACGGCGGTGTTGGGGTGACTTCTATGTTGAACGGGGGAGATTTCCTTGATTACAACGTTTTAGCTGCCGACCCTATAGCGGGCCAGCATTTGGGTATTCTCTTAATCGAATTGGGAGTGGGCTGCACCGTTGCATCGGTTATGGTCCTCATCTTTTTCAACTTTGCTGGCCGGCGCGAAGATCAGCAGAATAAGAAAATTAAGGAAGTATGATGTTATTGGGACTCTATAACTATTGGGTTGTGGTAGTGCTGATGATGATCGGTTTATACATCGTTATCGCCCATGGCAACCTGATTAAGAAAATTGTTGGCCTGACTATATTCCAAACTTCGGTTTTTATATTTTATATCAGTATGGCTAAGATCGAAGGTGGTACTGCACCCATATTGGCAGACGGGATAAGCCAATACTCGAATCCTTTACCGCATGTTTTAATTCTCACCGCAATCGTGGTTGGCATTGCGACGACGGCTTTGGGGCTTGCATTGGCCGTGCGTATTAATGAAGCCTATGGAAGTATCGAGGAAGAAGAAATTCAAAACCAGGACAACCAAAACCAGGAAGATCAAAATAAGGATAATCAGGCGTGCTAGCGCACCTGGCGGTTTTACAGGTCATCGTACCGCTCATGGCGGCGCCCTTCTGCCTGATCTTAAAACGGCCACGCCTGGTATGGCTGTTCGCTCTGATCGTGAGTGGCACAGCGTTTCTGATCAGTATCACCCTGCTTCAACAGGTGATGGCTTCGGGTACTCTTGTCTACGAGATGGGTGGTTGGAGTGCGCCCTGGGGGATTGAGTATCGCATCGATAAACTCAATTCCTATCTTTTACTCATAATTTCAGGCATTGGTGCCGTGGTACTGCTTGCTGCGCACACCAGCATACAAAAAGAAATTCCCGAAGACCGGCATACGCTTTTTTATAGTCTATACCTGCTATCGCTCGCCGGTTTGCTTGGCATAGTTGCTACCGGGGATGCCTTTAATGTTTTCGTTTTCCTGGAAATATCTGCTCTCTCGGCTTACGCATTGATCGCCCTGGGCAAGGACCGACGGGCGCTCTGGGCTTCGTATCAGTATTTGATAATGGGTACCATCGGTGCCACTTTTATTTTGATTGGTATCGGCTTGATGTATCAAATGACCGGTACGCTGAATATGGATGACCTGTCCAGGCGCCTGCCAGAGGTCGCTCAAACGAGAACCGTATTTACCGCTTTTGCCTTTATAATCGTTGGAGTTTGTCTAAAACTCGCCTTGTTTCCACTGCACCTGTGGCTGCCCAATGCCTACGCCTATGCACCCTCGATAGTGACGGCTTTTATGGCCGCGACGGCGACAAAGGTCGCCATTTATTTACTGATTCGTTTTACTTTTTCAGTATTCGGGCTTTCTTTTTCCTTCACCACTTTACCCCTGCAGATGCTGTTCGTGGTGCTTGGCCTGTTGGGAATATTTGTGGCCTCGACTGCAGCGATCTATCAAAAAAATGTCAAGCATCTGTTTGCCTACTCGAGCATCGCTCAGATCGGCTACATGATCGTTGGCTTCAGTATTAGCACAGTTACCGGTTTAACGGCGACCCTGTTGCATTTGTTTAATCATGCCCTGATGAAAAGCGCCCTGTTTTTGGCATTGGGCGCAGTGGTGTACCGTATCGGCAGTGCTCAATTGAGCCAGTTTCAGGGTCTGGGCCGTCAAATGCCCCTCACCATGGCGGCTATTGTCGTGGGAGGTTTAAGTTTAATCGGGGTGCCACTCACGGTCGGCTTTGTCAGTAAGTGGTATCTGATCATGGCCGCGATTGAAAATGGCTGGTGGCCTGTCGCCGTGCTCATACTATTAGGCTCGTTATTGGCCATCGTTTACGTGTGGCGTATCGTTGAAATTGCTTATTTCAAGGCACCGTTAAGCGGTAGAGAACCAATCAAAGAAGCGCCACTGTCCTTCCTGGTTCCCATATGGTTACTGGTATCTGCCAATATCTATTTCGGCGTAGACACTCGTCTCAGCGTTGGGGTGGCACGGGCGGCGGCGCAGAGTTTGTTTGGAGCGGGCCCATGAATCTCTCTCTGGAGTCCATGCTACAACTCGCCATCATCCTGCCATTGTTAGCGACGGTGGGCATAGTGGCGACAGGGCGCAAACCCAACCTGCGCGAGGGAGTGACAATAGTTACCTGTTTAGCGCTCCTCTATCTTGTGATTAACCTTTACCAGGGACTCAATCGCGGTGAAACGATCAGCGTGTTTTGGTGGGAGCTTTTACCGGGTTTACAGGTGAGCTTTACGATCGAGCCATTGGGCATGCTGTTCGCGTTAATCGCCAGTTTCCTGTGGCTCATTACGACTGTCTATTCCATTGGTTATATGCGCAGCCATGACGAAGAGAATCAAACCCGATTTTACACCTGTTTTGCCATCGCTATAGGTAGCGCGATGGGGATTGCTTTCGCCGGGAACCTGTTCACGCTGTTTATTTTTTACGAGGCTTTGACCTTATCTACCTATCCATTGGTCACCCACGCCGGGACCGAGGAGGCAAAAAAGGGTGGGCGAGTCTATCTGGGCATATTGCTCAGTACTTCAATTGTCTTTTTCCTGTTAGCCATTGTCAGTACCTGGGTTGTGGCCGGCACCCTGGACTTCAAACCAGGTGGTGTGTTCGGGCCCGAGGTCGATACGACGGTAGTAGGTGTGATACTGGTACTGTTTATTTTTGGTATTGGCAAAGCCGCTATTATGCCCTTCCATCGGTGGTTACCCGCGGCCATGGTCGCGCCGACACCGGTGAGCGCGCTGTTACATGCGGTAGCCGTGGTAAAAGCCGGCGTATTCACTGTATTGAAAGTGAGTGTGTTGATTTTTGGCATCGATCTCCTGTCGGTATTGCCAACCACGCAGTTCCTGCTCTATTTGGCAGGCGCATCGGTATTACTGGCCTCGCTGGTAGCCATGCGGCAAGACAATTTAAAAGCGCGGCTGGCCTACTCGACGGTGAGTCAATTGGGCTACGTCACCATGGGAGCATTAATGGCTACCTCATCGGGTGTTATCGGTAGTTCGATGCACATTGCCATGCATGCTTTTGGTAAAATCACTCTGTTTTTCTGCGCAGGCGCCATTCTGGTCGCGGCACATAAATCAAAAATAAGTGAAATGCGCGGCCTGGGCCGGCAGATGCCGATCACCATGGCCGCATTTTTTATTGCCAGCCTCAGTATCATTGGGGTACCACCCGGCGGTGGTACCTGGAGTAAGTGGTTCTTGTTAATGGGTACCATAGAGGCTGAGTTATGGGTTCTTATGGTCGTACTATTGATTAGCTCTTTGCTGAACATCGCCTATCTCTTACCCATTCCTTTTCGTGCATTTTTCCCAGGTAACGAGGCTTCCTCAGGAGAAGTCACTCTAAAGGAAGCACCACTACCGTCATTGATTGCACTGTGCATTACTGCAGCAGGTAGTGTGGTCCTCTTTATTTATCCCCAACCTCTCTACGAATTGGCTACGGCGATTCTGGAAACACCGGGAATAGTCTATGGAAAATGAAAAGGCATTTTGTATTTCCTCTATGGAACTTGCGCGCTCCTCTTTATCCTGGACTTTGCGATTTAGGGGAAACCATTCCAACGGCGGTGCAATATGGGTATGATCGACACATATCTGGAGGTTATCTGGGGACAGTCGACTGGGGTGATGCTATGACCGGAGCGGGGCAGAAACACTGGCTTGTCAGACCGAAGACCGTGCGTTTGCTTTGCCGCAGCGGTCTAGTGGTGTTGGCGCTCCTGGTCATAGGTGATTTCTTTCTCCAGGGTCATCCCAGCTTCCAAATTGACGGCACTTTTGGCTTTTACGCGTGGTTCGGGCTCGTGACCTGCGTGGGCATGGTACTTTTCGCGAAGGCGCTTGGCGTCTTTTTGAAGCGCAAGGACACCTATTATAACGATGAGTGACTTCCCGCCCGCACTCATCATGCTCCTTGGCGCTTTCCTCTTACCGGTCGTGGGCCGGAGCGTCAGGCCCATCCTAATCCTCGGCCTGCCTCTGGTGACACTTGGGCTGGTATGGAGCTTGCCTGATGGGTCGCTCGTTGTCCTGTCCTTCCTTGATTACCAACTGGTTCTCGTGCATAGCGATGCGCTAAGCCGTCTCTTCGCCACCATTTTTTCCATCATGACATTTGCCGGGGGTCTGTACGCACTCAAGCAGAAACGGGTGTTGGAGCTGGTTGCGGTCTTCGTCTACGCCGGTAGCGCAGTTGGAGTCGTCCTCGCCGGAGACTTGATAAGCCTGTTTATATTCTGGGAAATAATGGCCCTGGCTTCCACCGTAGTGGTGCTCTCGGTGGGTGGCAAGCTCTCTTACCGGGTCTCCATTCGCTATTTTCTGGTCCACATGTTCGGTGGCGCACTGTTGATGGTGGGAATATTGGCACATATTCTCGATTCTGGGTCCACCGCATTCACTGCCATGGAGCCCAATACCTTTGGCACCATCCTTATCCTCGCCGGGTTCCTTATTAACGCGGCTGCGCCACCCCTGTCGGCGTGGCTGTCCGACGCCTATCCCGAAGCTTCCTACAGTGGCACCGTATTCCTTTCCGCCTTTACCACCAAGGCGGCGGTGTATGTGCTGCTGCGCGGCTTCCCCGGCGCCGAGATTCTCATCTTCGTCGGGATCTTCATGATTTTTTACGGGATTATCTACGCGCTGCTGGAAAACGACATGCGCCGCATTCTCGCCTATAGTATCGTCAATCAAGTGGGGTTCATGGTGACCGGTATCGGGATTGGCACCGAAATGGCCCTAAACGGTGTTGCCGCCCATGCCTTCACGCACATCATCTATAAGGCGCTGCTGCTGATGTCGGCGGGGGCTGTGCTTTACATGACTGGAAAGCGCAAGTGCACCGATCTCGGCGGGCTATTCCAGAGTATGCCCCTCACGACCGTTTGCGGCATTGTTGGTGCGATATCGATCTCGTCGTTTCCGTTGACCTCTGGTTTCATAAGCAAGTCGATGACCAGTCAGGCGGCTGCGGATGAGAACCTGATTGTCATCTGGTTCCTGCTGCTGGCGGCATCGGCTGGCGTGTTTCTCCATGCCGGGATCAAGTTCCCCTGGTTTGTTTTTTTCCAGAAGGACTCGGGATTGCGCCCGCCGGACCCACCCTGGAACATGAGACTGGCGATGATC